>DATHUM010000140.1:0-8436 GCA_035462225.1 Jiangellaceae bacterium
CCGGCGAGTGAGTCGGCCTGCACCGTCGGTGGGGTGGCGGCGAACAACTCGTCCGGGATGGCGTGCGGGACGTTCGACAACGCCTACCAGACTCTGGAGTCGATCACCGTCGTACTTCCGTCCGGCAACGTAATCGACACCGGTGGGTCGGACGCGGACACAAGGCTGCGAGCGGTCGAACCCGCGCTGTACGACGGGCTACTGCGGCTGCGGGACCGGATACGCGGCAATGCGGCGTCGGTACGAACTATCGAGCAGCAGTTCGCGATGAAGAACACGATGGGCTACTCGCTCAACGCTTTCGTCGACCACAGCTCGGCGGCCGACATCCTTGCCCACCTGATCGTCGGCAGTGAGGGGACCTTGGGCTTCATCGCCGAAGCCGTCTTCCGCACGATTCCTGTGCTGCCGCACGCCGCGACGGGACTGCTCGTGTTCGACGACCTGCTGGCTGCCACCGGCGCGCTACCCGACGTGGTGGCGACCGGTGCCGCGACCATCGAGTTGCTGGACGCGGCATCGCTGCGGGTCGCGCAAGCCGATCCGAAGGCCGACGAGAGCCTGCAGGCGATCGACGTGCGCTCGCATGCCGCGTTGCTGGTCGAGTACCAGGCCGGCACGTCCGATGAGCTGGTCGCGATACGGGCGGGCGGCGCCGCGGTGCTGGCCGGCTTGCCGTTGTCGGTGCCGGCCGGGTTGACGTCGGATCCGGCGATCCGGGCCAGGCAGTGGCACGTCCGCAAGGGTCTGTACGCCGCGATCGCAGGTGCTCGTCCGCGGGGGACGACCGCGTTGCTGGAGGACGTCGTCGTCCCGGTAGATGCCCTGGCGCGCACGTGCGCGTCCCTGACCGAGCTGTTCGACAGGTACGGCTACGGCGGCAGTGTGATCTTCGGTCACGCCAAGGACGGCAATGTGCACTTCATGTTGACCGACCGGTTCGACCTGGCCGAGCCGCAGGACAGGTACATCCGGTTCACCGAGGACATGGTCGACCTGGTGCTGGGTGAGGGTGGTTCGCTCAAGGCCGAGCACGGCACCGGCCGGATCATGGCTCCGTACGTACGCCGCCAGTACGGCAACGAACTGTACGAGGTGATGCGTGAGGTCAAGCGGCTGTTCGACCCGGCCGGGATGCTCAACCCCGGCGTAATTCTGAACGATGACCCGCATGCTCACGTCCGGCACATCAAGTCGGCGCTGCGTGTCGAGCCAGAGGTCGACCGCTGCGTCGAGTGCGGGTTCTGTGAGCCGGTCTGCCCGAGCCGCGATCTGACCACCACGCCCCGGCAGCGGATCGTGGTGCGGCGTGCGCTTGCGCATGCCCGGGCCGAGGGAGACGCCGGGCTCGTCGCCGAACTCGAGAACGCGTACGAGTACGACGGCGTTCAGACCTGTGCCGTGGACGGCAGGTGCCAGACGGCCTGCCCGGTGGCGATCAACACCGGTGATCTCGTCAAGCGGCTCCGGGCCGAGTCGCACAGCCGTACCTCCGACCGGGCCTGGGCGGTTGCCGCTCGGCACTGGTCGGGCGCGACCAGGGCGGCGTCGGCGGCCTTGACCGCGGCGGCGACCGTTCCGGCACCGGTCGTGCGCGGGCCGAACCGGCTCGCTCGCCGTGCCCTCGGTGCCGAGACCGTCCCACTCTGGAGCGATGATCTGCCGTCCGGCGGTCGCCGCCGGGCCCGCCTGTCAGGCGCTGCACCGAGCGCGGTCTACCTACCGGCGTGCGTGAACGCGATATTCGGCCCGGCCGGCGGGGGAGCGGGGGTGCAGCCGGCGTTCGAGGCGCTGTGCGAGCGCGCGGGGATTGCGCTGCTGGTGCCCGCTGAGGTGGATGCGCTGTGCTGCGGCAACCCATGGTCGTCCAAGGGCCACATCCGCGGGGCGGAACTGATCAAGCGCCGACTCCGTGACGCGTTGGTGGCGGCTGCCGATAATGGCCGGCTGCCGGTGATCTGCGACGCGTCGTCTTGCACCGAAGGCCTCGTGCAGGCGCTCGGTGGCGCAGTGCGGGTGGTCGACGCCGTCGAGTTCGTCGCCACCGACGTCCTGCCGCGCCTGCCCGACGTCGCCGGCAAGCTGCCTGTGATCGCATTGCATCCGACCTGCTCGTCCACCCGGCTCGGCCTGGACGCGGCCCTGGCCGACGTCGCTGGTGCCGTCGCCGAGCAGGTCTTCAGGCCGAGCAGCTGGGGATGCTGCGCGTTCGCAGGCGACCGCGGCATGCTCCACCCCGAACTCACAGCCTCGGCAACCCGGCAGCAGGCCGCGGAGATCACCGCAGCGGACGCGGCCGCCCACGCGTCGTGCAATCGCACCTGCGAGATAGGTATGACCCGGGCCACCGGCCGGCCATACCGCCACGTGCTCGAGATCCTGGCCGAACTCCTCGGGCCCGGTGGTGACGACGTCGGTTAACCTTCCGCGCATGGAGGCGTCCGGGGTGACGATTCGCCCAGCGACCGAGCGCGACGTGGCCGCATTGGTCGACCTGGGTGCGCGAACATTTCGCGACACCTATGGGCACGCGAACGATCCGGCGGAGTTGGCGGGGCACATCGCGGACAGCTACAACGAACCGGTCATTCTCGGAGCGCTGCGCGACCCTGCCATCACCTATCTCGTTGTAGCGGATGCGGGTCGCATCATCGGGTTCGCAAAGCTGGTCGTCGGCAGCACCGAGGAGGGCATCGTGGCCGCCCGGCCGGCCGAGCTGAACCAGGTCTACGTCGACTCGGGTGAGCATGGCCGGGGCCTTGGACGCGCGCTCGTCGATGCCTGCGCTGATCACGCGCGCAAGGCCGACTGCGACGTGCTCTGGCTCGGCGTGTGGGAGAAGAACCCGAATGCGATCGGGTTCTACGAGCGGCTCGGCTTCAAGAAGGTCGGTACGCACGCCTTCCGATTCGGCTCCGAGATGCAGACCGACCTACTCATGGCACTGCCGTTGGTCGTTGGATGAGACTAGCGGTTCGGAGCTGCTACACCTTGATGACAATGAGTTCTGGAATCTCGGCTGGAAAGCCGTCGTCCTGAGTGACGACCGGCCATTGGTATGCGATCGCGGTCGCCGCGATCCATGAGTCGTTGATCTCCATCTTCGCGCCGGCCGATCTCAGCTTTTGCCGGAGTAGTGCCCAGGCGGCAGCCACCCGTTCATCCACCGGCACCGGATCGAGCTGCGACGCATCGGTGAGAGTGTCGAGCCGCCGCGACCGGGTTTCGTCATCGGTGGCCATGAGGACGCCCCACCGAAGCTCCCCGATCGTGATAGCGCTGACCGCGGATTGCGCTGGGAGTTGCTCCGCGGCGAGCGGCCGTCCCGACTCCTTCGCAATGAAGACCGATGTGTCGAGTAGACCGATCGGTGGGTGCGGCGCCACGGCATCCGGCGCTACTGCGGCCATTGATCCGGGAGATCGTCGGTCGTCTGCGTCAGCTCCGCGGCGAAATCATCGCGGAGTCCGGCGTCCGCTTGTCGAATGCTTCCCAGGATATGGCGGGTCGAGACCGTCCGGGGTCGCTTGCGCGTGGGTACGAGCAGCGCGACAGGGCGGTTATTGACCGTGACCTCGAGCGTCTCGCCGCCTTCAACACGTCGGAGCACGTCGCTGACATGATTGCGAAGCTCCCGTACAGGGATGCGTGCAGGCCCAGTCACGGCGACAAGCGTAGCACATGTCCTACGGGCGTGGGGCGTACACGCGGGCCGGTGCGTTCGTTAGGAGAACAAGGCGCTGTAGCCGTTGAGCGCCGGTTGCCCGCCCAGATGGGCGTAGAGCACCGTCGAATCAGGTCCGATCTCACCCCGGTTCACCAGATCGATCAGCCCGGCCATCGACTTGCCCTCGTATACCGGATCGGTGATCATCCCCTCCAGCCGTGCCGCGAGGCGCATCGCATCGAGGGTGGCGCCGTCTGGGATGCCGTACGTACCCGCGTGGTAGCGCTCGTCAAGCACGATCTCGTCGTCCCGAAGATCGCGCTCCACGCCGATCAGCGACGCGGTCTGGCGCGCGATCCGGGCGACCTGAGCACGGGTGTCCTTGGGTTTGGCCGATGCGTCGATGCCGATCACCCGGCGCGGTCGCTCACCGGCACGGGGCAGCGCCGCGAATCCGGCGATCATGCCGGCCTGCGTGCTCCCGGTCACCGAGCAGACGATCACCGTGTCGAAGAAGACGCCTAGCTCACGCTCCTGCTCAGCCACCTCGAACGCCCAGTTGGCGAAGCCCAGCCCGCCGAGCGGGTGATCCGACGCTCCGGCCGGGATCGCGTAGGGCTTGCCGCCACGCTCCTCGACCTCGCGCAACGCCTGCTCCCAGCTCTCCTTGAAACCGATCCCGAAACCGGCCCGAACCAAGCGGACGTCCGCTCCCGCCAGTCGGCTGAGCAAGATGTTGCCGACCTTGTCGTACACCGCGTCCGGCCAGTCGACCCAGCTCTCCTGGATCAGCACGCACCTGAGGCCGGCACGCGCCGCCACGGCCGCAACCTGCCGGGTGTGGTTCGACTGGACGCCCCCGATCGAGACGAGGGTGTCGCACCCCTGGGTAAGCGCGTCGGCCACCAGGTATTCGAGCTTGCGGGTCTTGTTGCCGCCGTAGGCGAGACCCGAATTGCAGTCCTCGCGCTTGGCCCAGATGGCCGCGCCGCCGAGGTGCTGGGTCAGCCGCTCGAGCCGGTGCACAGGCGACGGTCCGAACAGCAGCGGAAAGCGGTCGAACGACGTGATGGCAGGCATGGCGTCACTCCTGTGGGATTGTCAGGTCTTCGTCGGCGAGATTCTCGAGCGCTCGCCAAATGGTGGCCGTGATGCTGACGGCACGATCGGTGTCGCCGCTGGCGCAGGCGTCGATGAGCTGTTCGTGTCGTTCGACGGATCGCTGCGCGGTCGACGCGCTGAACCGGCGGATCTCCAGGCGGCGGATCAGCGGCGTGTAGCGCTCGATGGTGGCTGCGACGGCGCTGTTGCCGCAGACCCGCACGAGGACTCCGTGCAGCTGGTCGTCCGCGGTCATCGCGCCGACGGCGTCTCCTTCCGAGGTCGCCGTCTCGAACCGGCGGTTGGCCTCTCGCATCGTGGTGATGTCCGCGTCGGTGAGCATGGGCACGGCCGTCCGGGTGGCCAGCTCGTGCATTGCCCGCACGACCGCCGCAGCGTCGCGTACGTCACGAAGAACGAGAGGTCTGACCCGGGTGTAGCTCTGCGGCTTGGTCTCGACCAGCCCGTCGTCCGCGAGCCTGGCGAGCGCGTCCCGAACCGGGGCTCGCGACAGCCCGAGTTGCTCGGCCAGGTCGGCATCGCGGACCTGGGAACCCGGCGTGAGCTCGCCGCGAACGATCGCGGTTCGTAGCGCGTCGTAAGCCGTGTCGCGTAGCAAGGTGCGCGATATCCGAGGCAGCGTGCTCACAACTGACATGTTACATATAAGCCTGCGTGTTGTCAGCCATCGATGAACGCGCTGATCGCTTGCCGCAAGCCGCGGGCGTCCAGTCCGTACGCGCGGTCGTGTTGTTCAGGAACTCCGTATCGGCGTAACTCGACGTCGCGGGGCACACCGAGGGCGAGGAGTCGGTGTGGAATGTGCGTGAGCGCAGTGCTGACGTGCGAGGCCGAGGTGCCGGCGAGATATGGCTCGACGAGCACGACAGCAGGCGTCCGCAGCGTCTTCACCAGGGTGCCGGCGTCGAAAGGCCGGACCGTCGCGGCATAAAGGACCGTCATGTCGAGCCCTTCGACGGCCGCGAGGACCGCATCGAGCATGGGGCCGACGGCCACGACGGTTCCGCGGCTCCCCACTCCCACAACGTCGAACCGGGGCGACGCGACGTCGCGGGGGATCGCGTTGGTTCGCTCGGACAACCGGATATAGGCAGGCTCGGTGGCCGCCGTGGCCCGGCGCAGCAGCGGTTCGACTTCTGCCGCGTGCCCGGGCACGTGCACGGTCCAGCCAGGCAAGGTGTCCATGAGCGCCACGTCACCGGGGGCGTGGTGCGTACGGCCGCCGGCCGCCCAGTCGTACGACGCGCCGACGCTGACCAGAACAGCTCCCACTCCTTGATGGCCGAAGTCGAGCTTGACCTGCTCGAACGGTCGCTCCACCAGGAAGGATGCGTAGGTGTGCACGATCGGCCGGAAACCGGTCAAAGCGAGCCCGGCAGCGGTGCCGATGGCGAGTTGCTCGCGGATGCCCACATTGATCACGCGATGTGGGTGGGCCTGGGCGGCGGCCACGAACTGGTCGGCAGAGATATCGGCGAGCACGAGCGCGCTGCGCGGATCCTCCGTCAGCAGATCGGACGTGACTCTGACGAAGCTGTCTCGCATAGTCGGCATGTCAACCACTCTTTCTTTCGACTTGGGCAACGACTGCGTGCGGGCGGCCCGGTCCAGGCGCGAAGGCGAACTCGAGCGCATCGTGGTCGCGTCCGTCGACCGTGGCCGTCGACCAACCCGCTACGGAGAACCGGGTGGCAATCCCGCCCGGCCAGCCATGGGTCGCCGACGAGTTGTCGATCACTACGACGGTCAGGTTGTCGAGTGCGGCCGCGCCGGCGAACGCGATGGCCTCATGGTTGCTGCCTTCGTCCAGTTCCGCGTCGCCGATCAGGCAGAAGACCTGGGGCCGCCATCGACCCTGGGCGCGGAGGCCCAGCGCCGCGCCCACCGCGATGGGCAGGCCGTGCCCGAGTGATCCGCTGCCGACCTCTACGCCCGGAATCGAGGTCCGGTCCGGATGCAGACCGAGTGGCGAGTCGAACTCACCGAAACTGGAGAGCACGTCGATCGGGATGAACCCCTTCGCGGCAAGGATCGCGTAGTACGCCATCGGTCCGTGCCCCTTGGACAGCAGGAATCGGTCGCGGTCCGGCTCGTTAGCAGTGGCCGGGGAGACGCGCAGCACCCGGTCGTAGAGCACCCACAGCACGTCGAGCGTCGACATCGCACTCCGGTCGTGCTTCTCATCGCCCGTCAGCAGGGCGACGAGCCCAGGCAGCTCGGCGTAGCCGGTGCGCTGCGTCACGGTGGTCGCTGTCATGGCGGTGCCTTCCTCAGTAACGCCCGTCATCGGCTCAGCGTGGGTTCGCCTGGCCGCCAGTCGACCGGGCACAGCTCTCCGGTCTTCAGGGCCTGCAGGACGCGCAGCGTCTCCGCCGGGTTACGTCCGACGTTCTGATCGGAGATGCTCACATGGCGGAGGACGCCATCTGGGTCGGCGATGAACGTGGCGCGATAGGCCGCGCCGTCCGGATCCAGCACACCGAACGCGGTGGACAGCAGGTGAGCGGGGTCGGCCAGCACCGGATAACGGACACCCTGCAGGCTCTGGTGGGTACCGAACCATGCCTGGTGGCTCCAGAAGCTGTCGGTACTCGCGGCGAGCAGGACCGCGCCTTCGGCCTCGAAGTCGTCGTGCAGCTCGGCGAAGGCCTGCAGTTCGGTCGGGCAGATGAACGTGAAGTCACGGGGGTAGAAGAACAGCACCAGCCAGCGGCCGCGCTGGGCGGCGAGACTGATGAGGTCGGGTTCGGACCGTCCGGGAACAAACGCCTCGACGTCGATGTCCGGAATCAGGTGTCCTAGCCGTGCATGCATGGGTTACTCCTGGTGAGAAGGCGAACCGAGCCGATCTCGGTACGCGACGTGTTGTGACTCCACGGTTGCTTGGGACCGCGGCACCGCGAATCCGTACGGCCACTGGTGCGACCTACTGGTCCGGCCTGAATGCAGCGCCAAGGGCCGGCCGGTACGCTCGCCGTATGCTGCGGGGGCGGACCGCCGAGCGGGCCGTGATCGACGGCGTACTAGAGGCAGCACGTGCCGGTCATGGTGCGGCGCTTGTGGTGCGCGGGGAACCCGGCATCGGCAAGACGGCATTGTTGCGTTACGCCGAGCAGCAGGCCCGTGGCCTGCGCATGCTCCGCGCTGTTGGCGTCGAGGGTGAGGCCGAAGTCGCCTTCGCGGGCCTGCACCAGCTGCTTCGTCCGTTGCTGGCCGAGACCGAGCTGCTGCCCGGCCCGCAGTCGAGCGCCATCCGAGGAGCCCTCGGCCTGGCCCCGTCCACCAGCCGTGACCCCTTGCTGATCGGCGCGGCGCTGCTCACGTTGCTGGCCGATGCCGCGGTCGGCGGCGGAGTGCTGTGCGTCGTCGACGATGTGCAGTGGCTGGATCAGCCGTCGCTGGCTGCATTGATGTTCGCGGCGCGCCGGATCGCCGACGACGGCGTAGCGATGCTCTTCGGCCTCCGCGACGACCCGGCGGTGCGGCTTGCCCACCCAGGTGGCCTGCGGGAGCTCGCGCTAAGCGGCCTCGATCCCGCCGACGGCGCCGCCGTGCTGGATGAGCACAGCTCGATCCCACCGGCAGAGTCGGTTCGAGCACAGCTGGTCGAGGCCAGCGGAGGCAACCCGATGGCGCTCGAAGAGATC
>DATHUM010000141.1:0-3587 GCA_035462225.1 Jiangellaceae bacterium
ATACTGCGCGATTCGGGCTCGCGGGTGCTCATTGCCGAGGATCAGGAGCAGGTCGACAAGGCCCTGGCGGTCGAGGACCGGTGCCCAGAGCTGGAATGGATCGTCTACATCGAGCCGCGCGGAGTCCGCGAGTACGACAACCCGAAACTGATCCACTGGCCGGACTTCATCGAACGGGGCCGCGAGCATGCTGCCGAGCATCCGGGCCTGCTCGACGAGGCAGCCGAGGCGGCGACGCCGGACGACATCGCGACACTTATCTACACCTCCGGCACGACCGGGCCGCCCAAGGGCGCCATGCTCAGCGTCCGGAACATCTCGTTCGCAACGGACGTGCTCGTCGTTGGCGGCGGCTTGTACGACCCACCGCCCAATGAGAACGACGTGACGCTGTCCTACCTGCCGCTGTGCCATGTCGTGGAGCGAGCGGCGACGATCTGGGTGAACGCCGGGGCCGGGACGACCGTCCATTTCGCCGAGTCGATCGACACTGTCCAGGCCAACCTCCGTGAGGTCCAGCCGACTCTGTTCTTCGCCGTGCCGCGGATCTGGGAGAAGATTCACGCCGGTGTCCAGATCAAGATGAGCGCCGCCTCGCCGACGAAGCGGCTGGCGTACCGGGCGGCGATGGGCCTGGCCGCCAGGATCGGCGACGAGCTCGTGCGTACCGAGGGCAACCACACCGCGAAGACCCGCCTGATGTATGCCATCGGTTACCCGCTGCTGTTCCGGGCGCTGCGTGACCGGCTCGGGCTCCGCAAGGTGCGAGCCGCGGGGTCGGGCGCCGCACCTATCGCGACCGAGGTGCTCAAGTTCTTCTTCGGCCTCGGCATCGTGATCCGCGAGGCGTACGGAATGACCGAGAACTCAGCCGTGGCGACGAGCAACCGGCAGGGCCGGGTCAAACTCGGGACGGTCGGCGAACCGCACATCGGCACCGAGTTGCGGCTGGCCGAGGGGACGAACGAGATCCTCACCCGCCACCCGGGCAACTTCGTCGGCTACTGGAACAAGCCGGACAAGACCGCCGAGGTGCTGGACGCTGACGGCTGGCTCCACAGCGGCGACGTCGGAGAGTGGATCGACGACACCCACGTCAAGATCGTGGCCCGGATCAAGGACGTCATCATCACCGCCGGCGGCAAGAACATCGCTCCGTCGGAGATCGAGAACGCGCTCAAGACCTCGCCGTTCATCAAGGAAGCGATGGTCATCGGCGACCGCCGGCCGTACCTGACCGCACTCATCGGCATCGAACTGGACACTGTCGGCAACTGGGCGCAGCGTAAGCGCATCCCGTACACGACGTACCGCGACCTCGCTGAGAAGGAACCGGTCCTCAAGCTCGTCCAGAAGATCATCAAAGAGGTCAACGAGAACTTCGCGCGGGCCGAGAACGTACGCAAGTTCCGCATGATTCCCAAGGAGCTGGACCACGACGCCGGTGAGCTCACGGCGACGCAGAAGGTGAAGCGAACCACGCTGCACGAGCGGTTCGCCGAGCTGATCGAGGACATGTACGGCAACCGCACCGAGTTCGCGGGTGGCGACCTGACGGAGGTCCACACGTGGAAGTCCTGATCTCCTCCGGGTTGGTTCGAGGGTTCGGCATCGGCAGCACGTACGCGTTGCTGGCGGTCGGCTTCGTGATCATCTATCGGGCGACCGGCGTGGTGAACTTCGCCCAGCCGGCATTGATGATCCTCGGCGCTTACTTCACCTCGGTGTTCGTCAGCGCCGCCGGGATGCCGTTCGCGATCGCGGTGGTGGCCGCGATGCTCGTGATGGCGGCTATCGGAATGGCGACTGAGCGGGTCGCTCTGCGGCCGATGGTCGGGCGTCCGCCGTTCGCCGCGGCCATGGTCACCGTCGGTGTGTTCATCACCTTGTACGTGGTGGCGCACCGGCTCATCGGTTCTCGCGTCCGCGCCATCCGCGACCCTTGGGGCCTGGAGCAGGTCGACCTGCTCGGCGTCACGGTCGCGCAGATCGATCTGGCGAAGATAGTGATCTCGCTCGCCGCCATCGCGGTGGTGGGGCTGTTCCTCGCCCGGTCGCGGCTCGGGCTGGCCATGCGAGCGACGTCGCTGGACCAGGAGGTCGCGCTTGCTCAGGGCGTGAACGTCGGCCGGATGTTCGGCCTCGCCTGGGCCATTTCCGGCGCCCTCGCCGCGCTCGCCGGCGCTTTGCTCGGGACGGTAGCCGGAGGTTTCGAAGCCAGCCTCGCGTTGGTGGCGCTCAAGGCCCTGCCGGTGATCATTATCGGCGGCCTCGACTCGATAAAGGGGGCCGTGATCGCCGGGCTGGTCGTCGGGGTCGCCGAAGCTCTTACCCGGACGTACCAGCCGCGATATGCGGACTGGCTGGGCGCGAACTTCGACGTGGCGGTGCCGTACGTCATCATGATCGTGGTCCTGATGGTCCGCCCCTACGGGTTGTTCGGAACCAGAGAAGTGGAGCGGGTGTGATCGGGACCGCAGTGCTGCAGCGGCGTGGTCGGGTGCGTGGCCGACCCGCGCTCTACACGGGTTACGCCGCCGACCAGGCGATACTCAATACGCCGGCGAAACGCTGGTGGACAGCCGGCCTGGTGATCGTCGTGCTCGCCTTGCCGTTCTTGCTGAGCCGCGATCTGACGAGCCTGATGATGACAGTGTTCATCTACGCGATCGGCGGCATCGGGCTGAACCTCGTGACCGGGTATGCCGGCCAGGTCTCGTTGGGGCACGCGTTCTTCATGGGCCTGGGCGCGTACACGGCGGCAGTGCTGGGTGGAGTCGAGACGGACCTGGTGCTCGGTTTCGGCTTGGACATGGCCATCTGGCTGCCGATGGCGGGGATCGTCCCCGCACTGGTCGGATTGGCGGTCGCACCGTTGGCCGCGCGGGTACGCGGGTTGTATCTGGCGATTCTCACGTTGGGCCTGGTGTTCATCGGCGAGCACATCTTCAAGGAGGCCGAACCGATCACCGGCGGCGCCGGGGTGGGACGGTCGCCGGCTGAGCCGGTGCTGTTCGGCATGGACCTGCACGGCACATACCACGCCTTCGGCTACATCCTGCCGCGTGACGCAATGCTCTACTTCGTGTGCTTTCTGATCTTCGTCGTCCTCGCCGTGGCGGCTCGCAACTTGGCGAGGTCCAAACTGGGCCGAGCCTTCTCGGCCGTCCGAGACCGGGACATCGCTGCAGCGGTGATGGGCGTGTCGTTGCAGCGCACCAAGACCCTGGCCTTCACGATCTCGTCCTTCTACGCCGGGATCGCCGGGGCGCTGCTCGTCGTGGTGATCGGTCAGACGACGCCGGGCAACTGGAACCTCTTTCTGTCTATCGAATTCCTGGCCGTGATCCTGATCGGCGGGATCGCAACGATCAGCGGGTCGATCATGGGAGCGGCCTTCGTCGTCCTGATGCCCCGGCTGGTCTCCGAACTGGCCGGCTCGGTGCCGTTCATCTCGACTGCGCCGGGCACCGGCTTCCTTACGGTGTTCCACGTCCAGACGATGCTCTTCGGTGCGCTGATCGTGTTGTTCCTCGTGCTCGAGCCCAGGGGCATGTACGGCCTGTGGGTTCGAGTGCGCAACTACT
>DATHUM010000142.1:0-34337 GCA_035462225.1 Jiangellaceae bacterium
CGCCACGCACGGTTGGACCTTCCCCTGATCCGGATCGGGCGGATACAGCCACACCCGCCCGGCTAGCAGGCGCATGATCGGCACCTAGCCAAGGATAGGGCTGCCGTGACTACTCGCGGTGACCGCTCAGGGTCGACGAGAACCGTTATCAATGGGGAGTTGCTCCCGGCAACCCGAGCGCAACTCCCCATTGATAACGGTTCTAAGAAGGCCGCTGGCGCTACCTCCCAGGTCGTACTGAGCCGAAGAAGGTCCGGACGTCGGCCACCAACAGGTCGGGAGTTTCCAGGGCGGCGAAGTGCCCGCCGGTGTCGAAGTCACTCCAGTGGACGATGTTGTTGCCCTGCTCGGCGTACCGGCGGATGGCAATGTCTTCCGCGAACACGGCTACCCCGGTCGGAGTGGTCGACGGTGTAGGCCACAGCCCCGAATGCATGTTCTCGTAGTACATGCCGGCCGCCGAGCCGGCGGTGCCGGTGAACCAGTAGATCGCGACGTTGGTGAGAATCCGATCACGATCGACGGAGTGTTCCGGCAGCTCGCCGTGGGTCCATTCCTTGAACTTCTCCACGATCCAGGCGAGCTGTCCGACCGGCGAGTCGGCGAGGCCGTACGCGATCGTCTGCGGGCGGGTCGCCTGCATCTGGAAGTAGCCGTTTCCGTCGCTCAGGTAGGCATCGCGACGCGCGATCCGCTCGCGCTCGACGTTGCTGAGCTCGCCCTGCGTCGCGTCGTCGACCGGTCCGAACGGGATGAACCCTATCGTCGCCGCATTGACATGCACGCCGACGACATGGTCACCGTCGATCCGTCCCATATCGGGAGCGATCAACGCGCCGAGGTCGCCACCCTGCACGCCGTACTCGTCGTAACCGAGCCGACCCATCAGCTCGGCGAACGCCTGCGCCACCCGGCGGGTGTGCCACCCGGCCTGCCGGGTCGGCCCGGAGAACCCGAAGCCCGGAATCGACGGGATCACAACGTGAAACCCCGGAGCACCGGGCGACCCGTGGCCTTGCGGGTTGGTGAGTGGGCCGATGACGTCGACGAACTCCATGAACGACCCTGGCCAGCCGTGCACGAGCAACAGCGGCGTTGCGTCCGGGTCCGCGGAGCGGACGTGGACGAAGTGGACGTCCTGGCCGTCGATCTCTGTCATGAACTGCGGGAGTTCGTTGAGAGCGGCCTCGTGCTTGCGCCAGTCATACGACGTGCGCCAGTCGTCGGCGAGTTCCTGGAGGTAGCCGAGCGGTACGCCCCGCTCCCACCCCGTCCCGGGCAGTTCGCTCGGCCAGCGCGTGGCGGCGAGCCGGCGGTCGAGGTCGTCGAGGTCGGACTGGGCGATGTCGATCCGGTACGGGCGGATCTCTGTTGTTGTCATGACTCGACGGTATGAAGGCTTGCGGACAACTTCTGTCCTCGAGCCGTGTGAGACTTTCGTTCATGTTGGAAACCTCGGCGCGGTTACTCCAGCTGCTGGCATTGCTGCAGGCCCGCCGCGATTGGTCGGGCGCAGAGCTTGCCGACCGGTTGTCCGTCACCCCCCGGACGGTGCGGCGCGACATCGATCGCCTGCGGGGCCTCGGCTACCCGGTCGACTCGGCCTCCGGCACCGCCGGCGGTTATCGGCTCGGTCCGGGCGGCAAGCTTCCGCCGCTGCTCATCGACGACGACGAAGCCGTGGCGATCGCGATCGGCCTGCGCACCGCTGCCACGGGCGCAGTCAGCGGCATCGAAGAGGCCTCGGTGCGCGCACTGGTCAAGCTAGAGCAGGTCTTGCCGTCCCGGTTACGCCATCGGGTCACGGCACTGCACGGGGCCACCGTGCCCATGACGGGTTCCGCACCGGCCGTCGATCCGAGCGTCCTGGCCGTGATCGCCGCAGCCTGCCGTGACCACCAGCGGCTGCGGTTCGGCTACCAGAGCCGTGACGGGTCGCCCCGGCCGAGGCACGTGGAGCCGCACCGGCTGGTACACAGCCCCCGCCGGTGGTATCTGCTCGCGTGGGACGTCGATCGGGCGGACTGGCGCACGTTTCGCGTCGACCGGATCGCCGGCCTGCCCGCACCGGGTGCCCGGTTCTCGCCCCGTACGCCACCCCCGGATGCCGCGGCCTATGTATCGCAGGCGGTGTCCTCGGCGCCGTACCGGTACCAGGCCAGGATTCTTCTGCGCGCGCCGCTGTCAGTGGTTGCCGAGCGCTCCTCACCCACGGCGGGACGGCTCGAGCCGGTCGACGATCACTCCTGCCTGCTGCATACCGGGTCGAACTCGCTCGACGAATTGGTCATCTATGTGGCCGCCAAGGGCGTGGACTTCGAGGTGCTGGACCCTCCGGAACTCGTCGCGCACCTGGACGTGGTGGCGAGCCGCCTCGCCCGGGCCGCACGGCGATCGCGGTAGCGGTGCTGAGGAGCATGTTGACGCGCTGCGTCCGCGCACCGACCACGTGACCGCCCTGACGACACCAGGCCCGTCGGCTGAGACGATCGTCTCGTGGACGACACAACGGACCTGGTCGCGGCAGCACGCCATGGCGACTCCGGCGCGTTCGAGCGTCTCGTCGCTCCGCGCCGGCGGGAGTTGTACGCGCACTGCTACCGCATGCTCGGATCGGTTCAGGATGCGGAGGACGCCGTGCAAGAATCCCTCCTGGCCGCATGGCGAGGGTTGCCCGGCTTCGAGGGCCGCGCCACGCTTCGCGCATGGCTCTACCGAATAGCGACCAACGTTTGCCTACGGCTGATCGACCGGCGCCCCCGGCGAGTCTTGTCTCCCGAGTACGGCCCGCCCCGCGCCGACACCGCCGATCTCGGCGAACCGGTGACCGAACCGATCTGGCTGGAACCGATCGTCACCGATATCCAGGACGACGCCCAGGACCCGGAAACCAGGTACGTCCAGCGCGAGAGCATAGAGCTGGCCTTCGTGGCCGCGCTGCAACACCTGCCGGGCACTCAGCGCGCCGTGCTGATCCTCCGGGACGTCCTGCAGTTCTCCGCCGCCGAGGTCGCCGCACACCTGGACACCACACCGGTGTCGGTCAACAGCGCCTTGCAGCGCGCCCGCAAGTCGCTGGGTGAGCGCATCCCTCGTGACAGCCAGCAAGCCGAGCTGGCCGCCCTCGGCGCGGAGGGCCGGCGCGAACTCGTCGAAGCCTTCGTCACGGCGTGGGAACGGGCCGACATCGCCGCGCTACTGGAACTGCTGACCGAGGACGCACGGTTCACCATGCCGCCGCTGCCGGCCTGGTTCCTGGGCCGTGACGACGTCGGCCGGTTCTTCACCGACCGGGTGTTCGCTACTTCGTGGCGGTTGATACCGCTGAGCGTGAACGCCCAGCTGGGCTTCGCGTGCTATTTGCGCGAGTCCGGCGCCGACACCTTCCGCCTCGGCGCCGTCAACGCCCTGACGCTGCGGGACGGAAAGATCGCAGTGATCAACGGCTTCATCGACCCAGACCTGTACCGGCATTTCGGGCTGTCACATGAGCTCTTCTAGGCCACAACCCGTCCCTTCCGACGCGCGAAGGGGCTCGGTCGGCCGCACCAAGATTCCACGGTGTCGCGATCCTCTGACACCAAGCCTCCGCGGTGCGGTGGACTGTTCACACCAAGCTTCCACAGTGCGGCGGGGTGTTAGCACCAAGCTTCCACGGTGCCGCCGTCCATACACACCAAGCTTCCACAATGCGGCTATTGCAGCATTGTGGAACCTTGGTGCCACCTCATAGCGACTCCGTGGAAGCTCGGTGCCGAGCACGCCGACGGCGAAGCCCGGCCGCGATCAGCGAGGCGAAGGGTCGGGCAGAGCGGCATATTGGGCCAGCAGAAGGCTCGACCCGTGCCAGGTCCGGGTGCCGACAAGTCGCAGAGACGACGCTGGTTTGCCGTCGAAGATCGGCGTCCCGTCACCCAAAACACCGGCGCCGATCATCAGATGCAGCTCGTCCACCAGGCCGGCCGACAGCAGGTCGTTCCACAGCGTATGGCTACCGAAGATCAGGATGTCACCGCCGGGTTCGCTCTTCAGATCCGCCACCCGTTCCATCGCCTCAGCGCCTGGGACGATCGTGGTGTTGTGCCACGGTGCGGTCTGCTCCAGCCGCAGGGTGTTCGAGACGACCACCTTGTCGATGGCGTCGTTGAGCCGCGATATCTCCCGCTCCACCGGCGGGGCATCGGGGTTATCGGCGACCGGCGGCCAGTAGCTTCTGAACAGTTCGAATGTTTTGCGACCGAGCAGCAGCGTGCTCGCCGCCCGCAACCGTTCGGCGTTGTAGTCGTCGAACCCCACATCGAACGGCAGTGCCATCACATCGCCGCCAGGCGCCTCGTACCGGCCGTCGAGCGACATGATGTTACAGACGATCAGCTTTCGCATCTGGGCGTCTCCTTCCGGATGGGCGCGTTCGGCCCGACCATCCGTTGAGAGACAGCCCGGTGCGCTGATTCACCGGTCCTGGCGGAACTTCTTCACCGTTTTCCGGCTTCCGCGGCCTCCGCCTCCGCCTTGGCGTTGCTCACCGCTTGCCGAGCATCCTTGACCGCTTGATCGGCGGCGGACTCCGCGTCCATGGCGAGTTGATCACCTGAAGTCAGCTCACGCGTGCTCTTCTCGCCTTCGAGCGATTGCGCAACTTCCTCCGCGCCGGCTTCGGCGACCGGCGCGCCCGGACCGGTGTCGCGGCTGAACGCTTCGGTGATCGTCCGCACGGCTTGAGTCAGCTCGCCTGGGATCACCCAGAACGTGTTTCCGCTCTGGGCGAGCTCCGGCAGCGTCTCAAGGTACTTGTACGCCAGCACCTTCGGATCGGCATCGTGGCGGTGCACGGCCTTGAAGACGAGATCGACGGCTTTGGCCTCACCGTCGGCTCGGAGAATGGAGGCCTCACGGGCACCCTGCGCCTCGAGGATCTGCTGCTGCCTGGTTCCCTCGGCGGTCAGAATCTTGGACTGCCGGTCCCCCTCGGCATGCAGGATCGCCGCACGCTTGTCGCGTTCGGCGCGCATCTGCTTTTCCATCGCTTCCTTGATGGTGGACGGCGGGTCAATCGCCTTTATCTCGACCCGGTTCACCCGGATTCCCCACTTGCCGGTCGCGTCGTCCAGCACAGTGCGCAGCCGCGTGTTGATCTCCTCACGCGAGGTCAGGGTCTGCTCGAGGTCCATGCTGCCGATGACGTTTCGCAGGGTTGTGACGGTGAGCTGATCGATGGCCTGCAGGTAATCGGCCACCTCGTACGCGGCCGCGCGCGGATCGGTGATCTGGTAGTAGAGCACCGTGTCGATGTTCACCACCAGGTTGTCCTCGGTGATCACCGGCCTGGGATCGGACGAGTACACCTGCTCGCGGACGTCGAGTTTGGTGTTGATCCGATCCGCGACCGGGACGACGAAGTTGAGGCCCGGCTGCAGGGTGGTGCGGTACCGCCCGAATCGCTCGACGTTGTACCTGCGCGCCTGGGGAACGATGCGGACCGTGGAGATCACCAGGAATACCATCAGGACCGCTGCTATGACGAGAGGTATCAGAAGTTCCATATCTCCTCGCTTCTCATTGGGACGCCATCACGGCAGCAGCTCGCGTGGGTAGACAACCGCAGTGGCGCCGTCGATCTCCATCACGTCGACCAGAGACCCGACAGGTATGACCTGATGCTCGTCGAAGGCGCGGGCCGACCACTCCTCGCCTGCAAGCTTGACCAGCCCGCGGAAAGCGGTGACCTCCTCGACAACGATGGCCTGCTTTCCCAGGAGGGCCTCACTGCCGTCGCGGCTGAGGGGAGGCTGAAACATATGCCTCCTCGCGATCGGACGCACGATCAGCAACCCGCCGGCGGCGGTGATCGCGAAGGCGAGCACCTGCACGATCAACGGCAGGCCGACGCCGGCCACGACAGCGGCGATCACCGCAGCAGCGGCCAGGATCCCGAACCCTAAGGTCAGCGTGAAGAATTCCGCGGCGCCCAACGCTGCGGCGGCTGCCAACCATACAAGCCACGACATTTCGATCCGACCTCCCCTGGGGGGTGGCTAGCCATTAACCGTACCTCCGAAATCTCCGTGAGAATCAATCAACAGCAAACGTGCGACGGGCCGTTATGCGATCGAAACTGGCAGGCTTGTCCCATGGATAGGCAGCACGTGATGAACTGGGTGGCGGCTTACGAACGGGCGTGGCGGACCCCCGGGACGAACACCCTCGGCTCGATATTCACCGAGTCCGCCAGCTACGTTCAGGCACCGTACGCCGAGCCGGTGCACGGGCTGACGGCCATCGCGAAGATGTGGGAAGCGGAGCGCGATGGGCCGGCCGAGATCTTCGAGCTGACCAGCAGCATCGTCGCCGTCGATGGAGACACCGCAGTGGTGCGGGCGGAGGTGTCCTACGGGCCGCCGACCAACCAGGATTTCCGCGACCTCTGGATCATCCGCTTCGCGGAGGACGGCCGCTGTTACGCATTCGAAGAATGGCCGTTCGCACCTCGCAAGCCGGCGACTGCGGCGGCGGACGGCGGCTGAACTCCCACCGACACCGTGTCGAGACCGAAGGCGTACGATCGCGACGGCGGGCGCCCGCGGTCACGGCCGGATGCGGTAGCGCAAGTACACGACGCCGGCGTCGAATCTCCGCTCGTGCTGCAACTCGAGCCCGACTCGGACGTGACCCGGGAACACCTGCACCCCGCCACCCACGATGATCGGCGTGACGAACAAGTGGCACTCGTCGACCAGGCCGGCCAGGAACGCCTGCGCGGCCAGTTCGGGGCCGCCGATGGAGATGTCACGCTCCTCGGTAGTCTTCAGCCGCCGGACGGCGTCGGGGTCGAACTCGCGCTCTATCCGCGTCCGCTCCGAGGAGACCCGTTCCAGCGTCCTGGTGTACACGATCTTGTCGGTGGCCTGCCAGATCGCCGCGAAATCACTCATCACGGCCGGCAGGTCGGCCTGAGTATCGACCCCATCCCAGCCGGCCATCACCTCGTACATGCGCCGCCCGTACAGGTACGTCCCGATCGGCCGCTCGAGATCGTTGATGAAGGCGTGCACCTCATCGTCCGGCACCGCCCAGTCGAAGTTGCCGTCCTTATCGGCGACGCGGCCATCGAGCGAGGTGATGGCGGAGTAGATCAGCTTGGCCATGCTGCCTAACCTTCTACAGATCCGCTGACTCCGCCACAGCTCAGCGCGCGGCCGCGGGCGCTACTCACTTGGCGAAGAACGCCAGAGCATTGCCGTCCGGGTCTTTGATCAGAAACTCGCGGGCGCCCGAGCGTTGCCTCCGGGGCTCGGTCGACGGCGTGAAGCCGTTGGCCAATAGCGCGCCGTAGTAATCATCGATGTCGTCGACCTTGAGGTACAGAGCAGGGCCGGGTTCCGGCTCGCCCGTGGCTGCGTCGGCGACGAATCTCAGCCAGAACCAGTTGACATAACACGTGGCCTCGTGATCGTCGCGCTTGCCGACCCGGAAACCCAGTGACTCGTAGAATTCCACCGTCTTGTCCAGGTCACGCACCCGATAGACAAGACCCGAGATACTGCTGATCTTCATGCCCACCACTCCTTCTGCGGCTCGACCGATCCGTCACTGCCCTGACGGATGGGACGCCGAAGATGTGACGGCCGGTAGGACGGAATCCCTGACGCAGACATGAAGGCAAGTGGCCGTCCGATGGTAGGGTCACCTACAGCGTCGATTCCCAGCAGGCTGAGCCGTGCCGACAAGAGGCCCTCAGACCCCTCGACCGGTGACCTTGGCCTCGTGATCGACGGCCGATCAACTGCCATGATCATTATAGCGGTCGTATGCCCTCGGAAGGGAGGGGTCGCGATGCGTACCGAAGTGGCGACGTCGCAACCCGGATCGGTCCAATTGAAGCGCGAACTCGGTACTGGAACGTCCACCGCGCTGGTAATCGGAAACATGGTGGGGTCCGGGGTGTTCTTGCTGCCCGCCTCGCTGGCTGGGGTTGTCCTGATCTCAGGGTCGGGGTCGCTGCTGGCCTGGCTGCTCGGCGGGATGGCGGCAATGCTCCTTGCGTTGGTGTTCGCCAACCTGGGGCGGGCCTACCCGAAGACCGGAGGACCGTACGCGTACTCGCGGCGAGCCTTCGGCGACTTCATCGGCTTCTGGATGGCCTGGGGTTACTGGATCGCGGCCTGGGTCGGCAATGCGGCCATTACCGTGGCCTTCGTCGGCTACGCGTCGGTGTTCTGGCCTGAGCTGGGCACGAACAACCTGCTCGCAGCGCTGGTTGGGATCGCGGTGGTCTGGCTCCTCACGGCAGTGAACGTGCTGGGCGTCCGGCAAGGCGGCATGGTGCAACTGGTGACCACGATCCTGAAATTCGTCCCGCTGGCGGTCATCGGGATCATCGGGCTGTTCTTCATCGACGGCGGGAACTTCACTCCAGTCGCTCCGAACGGGTGGGGTCCCGGCGACGGCGTGCTCGGTGGCATCACCGCTGCTGCTGCGCTCACGCTGTGGGCCTTCATCGGTCTGGAGTCCGCGACTGTCCCGGCCGAGGAGGTCAAGGACCCGGAGCGAACGATCCCCCGGGCCAGCATCCTGGGAACCGGAGTGACCACGATCGTCTACATTCTGGCGACCATTGCCATCGTGGGGATCATTCCCGTCTCCCAGTTGGCCGAGTCGACCAGCCCGTTCGCCGACGCGGCCGGGGAGATCTTCGGCGGCAACTGGGGCAAGGTCATCGCGTTGGTGGCGATGATCTCGACGTTCGGGGCACTCAACGGCTGGATTCTGATCCAGGGCCGCATCCCGATGGCAGCGGCCAGGGACGGTCTGTTCCCGAAGGTGTTCGCCAACCTCACCCACCGCGGCCGGACTCCATGGGTCGGCCTCGTGGCGTCCTCGGCTCTCATCACCGGCCTGATGCTGATGAACTACTCCAAGGGACTGGTCGAGCAGTTCACGGCCATCATCTACCTGGCCACCCTGACCACGCTGGTTCCCTACGCGTTCTCGGCGGCGGCGCAGGTGTACCTGCTGTTCACCGACCGCGAGCGGTTCGAGGGACGCCGGCTGACCCGCGACTCCATCGTCGCGCTCGTCGCGTTCGCCTTCTCCTTCTGGGCGATCTACGGGGCCGGGCTGGAGTACGTCGGTCAGGGCTACCTGCTGCTGCTGGCCGGGGTGCCGGTCTACCTGTTCCTGAAGTGGCGCCAGTCCCGAACAACAACCCCACTGCCGGCCGTGGTGGTGCCGCCCGAAACGGACGTCGGTGCGCCCGAAATGGACGTCGGTGCGCCCGAAATGGCGTCGATGACCACCGGCAGCGAGCCCGGCCGGGTCGCGGTCAAGTGACCAACCGAGCAACCCTTCGCGCCGCCGTCGCGGCGCGAAGGCGTGCTCCTGCGAATGGATGACGACCAACAAGGAGGCACGGAGATGACGAGGCGAGTGCTGATCATGGGAGCCGCAGGCCGCGACTTTCACAACTTCAACACGGTGTACCGCGACGATCCGGACGCCGATGTCGTGGCGTTCACGGCCACCCAGATTCCCGGTATCGAGGGCAGAACCTATCCATCCGCGCTGGCCGGCACCCGATACCCGGCGGGCATCGCGATCCACCCGGAGGAGGAGCTCACCCGGCTGATCCAGGACCTCGACGTCGACGATGTCGTCTTCGGCTATTCAGACGTATCGCACGAGTACGTCATGCACCGGGCGAGCCAGGCGCTGGCCGCGGGGGCCAACTTCGTCCTGCTCGGTCCCGACGCCACGATGCTCAAGTCGCGGGTGCCGGTGGTGTCCGAGTGCGCGGTGCGCACCGGAGCCGGCAAGAGCCAGACCACCCGCAAGGCGGCTCAGATCCTCCGCGAGGCGGGACACCGGCCGGTCGTGGTCCGGCATCCGATGCCCTACGGAGATCTGGTGGCCCAACGCGTCCAGCGATTCGCATCGAAAGACGATCTCGACGCCGCCGACGTGACGGTCGAGGAACGGGAGGAATACGAGCACCACATCGCCGAGGGGACCGTCGTCTATGCCGGCGTGGACTACCGCGCCATCCTGGACCAAGCCCAGGAGGAAGCGGACGTCGTGCTGTGGGACGGCGGGAACAACGACCTGCCGTTCTTCCGGCCCACCGTGCACGTGGTGGTGGCCGACCCGTTACGGCCCGGGCACGAGAGGGCGTACCACCCTGGGGAGGCGAACCTGCGCATGGCCGATGTGGTGTTGATCAACAAAGTCGACACCGCGACCCCGGCTCAGGTCGAGCAAGTCCGCGCCTCGGTGAAGGAACTCAATCCGAAGGCCATGGTCATCGAGGCCCGCAGTAACGTCACGGTCGACCACCCCGAGCAGATCCGCGGAAGGCGCGTCGTGGTGATCGAGGACGGCCCCACCCTGACGCACGGAGAGATGAAATTCGGGGCCGGCGTGGTGGCGGCTCGTCGCGAGGGTGCGGCCGAGATAGTCGACCCCCGGCAGTACGCCACCGGCAGTCTGCGCACGGTGCTGGACCACTATGACGTCGGACCTGTGCTGCCGGCCGAAGGCTACTCTCCCCAGCAGGTGGCCGAGTTAGAGGCGGCGATCGACGCTGTCGATGCCGACGTGGTGGTGATCGCGACGCCCATCGATCTTCGGCATGTGGTCCACATCGACAAGCCCGCTGTTCGCGTGACCTACGAACTCGACGAGGTCGAAGGATCACCGACGCTTGCCGATGCGCTGACCCCGGTGCTCCAGTCCCCGGTCCCTGGCTAAGCGACACGCGGAGAACCTGAACTGGTACGCCTGACCGATCAGACGCCCCATAACGTCGCCCCCTCCGAGATCGTCGGAGGGGGCGATTCATCGTTGTGTGAATCAGATGCGAGACATCAGCCGAGCCGCCTGAGCGGACGCCCAGCCGAATCCGAGCACCATAGCGGCCCAGAGTGGGATGAAGTTGAGGCTCAGGTTGGACATCGCGCCGAGGACCTGGATGAAGATGCCCGTGAAGATGCTCCACGCGGCCCACCGGCGTTGCCCCAGCCGCAGCGACCGGCGAGCGAATACGAAGCACGCCAGGCTCAGCGCCATGAATCCGACCACCGGTGCAGCAGCGTGCACGATTGCGTGCCAGCTGAGCTCGTCGGGAACGCCTTGCGGTGTCCCGGGCGGGAAGCCCAGCCCGGGGTCGGTTACGAAGACGCCCCCGACGATGAGCGCAGCACCGAACGCGCCGATCAATCTCGGACCCCAAACCGACGCGGGGCCGGGGCTCAACACGCGCCGCATTCCGACCGCAGCAGCGAGGAACAACAGACCGCAGAGGACGAAGTTCGCGATCTGGATCCAGCCCAGATCGCCGACGCTGAGCAGACTGAGCGGGTGCTCGACCGGGTCGAAGCCGGTCCGCGTCCCCGCCTGGATCATGGCGACCGCGATGAAGATCGGGCTAGCCGCGGCGCCGCCGCCGAGCAGCGTCCGGGTGCGCCTGGCTTCGCCGGCCGCGACCGGAAGTCCGGCCCTCACGTCCACCGGAGTCACGTTTGTAGTCATGGCACTCTCCCCTACTCCGCGAAGACCTTGCCGGTCTCGAGCAAGGTCTTGAGCTCGCTGAGCACCCACGCGTGGCCGCCGCCGGCGCCGTACTCCTCCTGATCGCCGCGGACCAGTGACGCGAGGTTCGGCGCGCCTTCGAGCTCATGAGTGAGGGTGAGTGAGCACACCTTGTCGTCCAGTTCCTTGATCTCGTAGGTGAGGCGGGTGTGCGGCTCGGCAGCCATCCCTGGATCCATCAGCATCCGGAACGTGTGGACGAGCTTGCGCGGCGGATCGGCCTCCAAGACCTCTCCGTCGATGATCACCTCGGGCAGTTCGCCGCCGAAGTTGGCCTCGCTTTCCTTCTTGAAAGCCTCTGTGGGGCGCACCTTGTACGCTCCGCCCGGCCGCAGATCGAAGTCGACCAGGCCGGTATAGCCGTAGCGCTCCGTCCACTCCGGCTTGGTGATCGCGTCCCAGATCGCTTCCGGGCTCGCCTTGATGTAGACCCGGTAGACCTGGGTCGTCTCGGCCTTGGCGGTCATGATTCCTCCAGCTTGGTTTTCAGTTCGGTGAGCGCCGACACGTGACGCTCTCGGAATTTGTCGATCCACCTGTCGTGGATCAGTCGGATGGGTACGGGGTTGAGGTAGTGCAACTTCTCTCGCCCCGACCGTTGCGTGACGACGAGGCCGGACTCCTCGAGTACGCGAAGGTGCTTCATGACACCGAAACGCGTCATCTCCAGTTCTGACTCGAGCTCGGTGAGCGTGCGGCCGTCGCGCTCGAAGAGCAGGTCTAACAAGAACCGGCGAGTCGGGTCGGCCAGCGCCTTGAACACCGCGTCGTCGTCATTCACGCGAGGAAGCATATGTGACCCATAGGTCACGTGTCAATACGGTCACATATCGAGCGCGTATCGCCGCCGAGCGGCTTTACGGCGCCTGAGATGAAGCTCGCATCGTCCGAGAGAAGGTAGGCCACCGCTGCGGCGACGTCAGCCGATGCTCAGATCGTCGTAGACGTACCACGCACTTGCGTCGAGCACGTCGGCCGGTCGCAGCGGTCGCCCTAGAAGTGCCACCATCGTGCCGTTGAGCCGGTGGCCCACTGGCGCATCGGCGTCGGCTTGGTCGGGCCGAAAGTCCCGCCCATGGTCCACCATCCATGCCTCCCCATCCGGTCCTCGTTGCAGTGGTTGAGATAGAAGGCCGGATCATTCGGAGACGTGCCGGGCCACATTTCGCCACCAACCCACATGTGCACGCGATTGTGGAGTTGCGGCCCGGCTTGGCCCGGGTCGTCGGGAGTCGGTGGCCGCCTCAGCCAGCCCTCCACCGTGTTGCGGAAGCTGTTCGAGGCGGTGTCCCATCGTGGGCCGTCGTAGTTCGGGTCGCTGATCGCCCAGCGAACGTCGGCGGTGGTGGGAAGCGTCGGCGCGCGGCATGAATTCGCGTAGTTGCTCGTACACGTCGAGTGCCGTGATCTGCGGGTCCGGTCGGCTCAGTTCCACGACACCTTCGAGGTATCGGTCTCGGGCGTCCTTCGACTCGAGAATGTTGCGCCTCGTCACACTCATTGCTCGCCCTCCTCGATCAGAGGCCCTCCGAACGCGCGCGTAGGTGGAGCCGTCCGGAGTACGCTCGGCTCAAGGGGGTGATTGGAATGCTTAGCGACTACCCGGTATACGCCACGATTGCTACTGCCGACCTCGCGAGGGCACGGTCGTTCTACGAGGAGACGCTGGGATTCCGCATTGTGACGGAGGATCAGGCAGGCGGGGTCTATTACCAGTCAGGTACGACCCGCTTCTACCTGTACGAGAGCCAGTTCGCCGGCCACGCCCAGCACACTCTGGCCTCGTGGGAGGTCGACGACATCGCGTCGGTAGTGGACGAGCTTGAGACCCGGGGTGTGGTGTTCGAGAAGTACGACTTGCCGGGGCTCAAGACCGACGAGCGAGGTGTCGCCGACCTCGGCGAGATGAAGGCCGCGTGGTTCACGGATCCGGATGGCAACATCCTGAACGTCGGGCAAGCGCCCACCAGCTAGTCCGAAACTCATTCGCCGGGCCGACTGCAACGGGTCGGCCCGGCGAACGTGGCTGACGTGCGCTACGTCCCGCAGGGGACTGCCTGTGGGAACGGGATGTCGTCGAAGCCACTGATATCCACATCGGCCAGCGACCCGTCGGCGACCGCGGCCAGCAGCGCCTTCGTTGGCCTGACATGAGTCTCGACGAGTAGGCCGCTGCTCTTCTGCCCGACCGAGCGGAACTCGAAGAACAATGCACCGTCGACCCGGTGGTCAGGAACCTGTTCGCCGGGCGGGGCGCTGTCACCGAGGAGCATCGTGCTGATCACGGCGTTGGGAATGTGGAACGCCGGGTTCTGAGCCGGACCGTAGAGCGTCGGAGTGATCACTCCGAGGCTCTGCACAGCGTCGTAGACGACCATCGACATGGCGCGGTTGGTCCGCCACTGCTCGTCCGTGAAGGCCGAGATGGCGATCGGCCGGTGGCCGATCTGAAGCTGCGTGAGGTCATCGGTGCCCTGCACCACGTGCGCCTCACCCACGTGGTGATAGTCGAGCGCATAGTTCGGCAGCGTCTCGGCGAACAAGGCCCACCACGCCCGCGACTCAGGCTGAGCAAAGGAGCCCTGTTGGCCGAATCCCGGCGCCGGCTGCGGACCCCAGTCCCGGTTCAAGTCGAGATTAAAGTTCGGCGTCACCGACCCGCGAATGCCGCGAAGTCCCGATGCTGTGACGAATTCGGCGCCATCCGGGTTGTACATCGGGATGACGATGACGGTCAGCTTCTCCCTGATCATCTTGGCGTCCGGGTGGCCAGAGGTCAGCCAGCTAAGAAGCCGAAGCGCGGACTGGGTGCCGAGCCGCTCGTTACCGTGGATGCGGCCCTGAATCCAGAAGACCGTCTCGCCGGTGCCGACCGTCGCGTACAACAGCTCGCGACCCTGGCCGGACTGCCCGGCACTCTCCACTGTGACGAGGCCCTGGCTGGCCCGCTCGATCTGGTCGAGCGCCTTGACCACGTCCTCGTAGAAGTAGATGCTTTCCAGCGACTGGTGCTGGTTGGGCTGGATACACGGCCCGCCGGGGTTGTGCGGCGGATCTGCCGCGGCCGGCGCGGCGGTCAACCCGGTAGCAAGTAGGACGGCGGCGGCTAATCCGCCCAATAGACGTCGCATCAATGATCGCCTCCTATGGTGTTGGACCGTTGACGCCGACTTCAGGCCGCAACCGATAGCTGCATCGCGCTATGACACGGCTTCAGTCAACGTACGGCCGGGCGTAACAGCCGTCAATGTCCGGCCGACCGTGATCGTGTCGACTCCTCGCCGCTACCGCCATACACCTCGCCACCGATCGGAACAGCGCGACCTTGACATGCCACCGATCCGGACTCGACGTTCCACATCCAAGCGGCGGCCAGCGCCTGCCTGGCCGCCATGCACACGGCATTGGTGCGCTGGGCCGAGGACGACGGACGGACTGAGCTGCCCGAATTGATCGCGAAGGCGCTCGCTGCCGCCTTCGGCGATGACATCGTGGACACCGGTCAGAACGGACGCCGCTGACGCCGACGGTAGCGTCCCAACATGCGCCTGAAGCTGGGTCGTCCGGATATCAGGCGAGTCTTCACCGAACTCGCGACTCGGCAGGACGTCGCCCTCCACTTCCCGACCAGACCGTCAGGCTTCGCGGAGGCCTCCCGCTGCGGCGAACCGGCGCCCACTGATCGTCGCTGGTTCGATTCGAATGAATATCGGCTTTGGCGCAGGATCCCACGGCACGAGCGGGAGTTCCTGGGCGGCGTAGACCTCGTTGAGCTTCTCGAGGACAAGTGCAGTTCCACCAACAACAACACTCCACGCGAGGCCGCTAACCGCGTCGAACCCATCGACCTCGAAGGCAACTTGCGGATTGGCCGACACGGCAGCCAATTTGGTCCCCTCCGCGGTCCGGATTAGTACTGTCCGGTTATCGGTCACGAAGTTCACCGGGAAGATCTTCGGACGACTACCGATGCAGACGGCCAGTCGGCCAATTTCACTACGCACCATTAGCTCCCAGCATTCATGCTCCGTGAGAACACTCATCCCAGGGTCGAGAAAGTCCGCCATGCCGCCGACTCTGCCCCTCACGCGCGGTCGTCGCATCAGCCAAAGGTCCCGCCGTCGGCGGCCTTTGGCCTCGTCTTCGCGCATCGATACTTGAAGGCGGGCCCTTTCCACACCGGCCGACCTATCCCCACTGCGCGGCGACCTCACCGGGTGGTGTCATGAGCGCTGGCGTCTCACTCTGCGCCAGGTCTCCGGCATTGCCTAACCGGAGGAGTGGTCAACTGGTCGATCGACACTTGCTCAAGATTCGCTGGCCGTTGCCAGCTGATCTCTCGTTACGCGGGCTCTATTCAGCACCTCATCAGGGGTCGCGCAACGGCATATTCCATCAGCCGCCGCCCCTTGCAATATCCACCAGAAGTCGTAGAGTTCAAATCGCGTTGCTGGCCGCACAGGGGCTTCTTCAATCCCGGATCCCTCCAAACATATCGGCCTGGGCAACGGCAGCAGCACCTTGCGAAGGGGGTGATGCGCCTGAATGGAGTCGCCTCGCCCGGGCGATGCGGGCGAGGATCCGGGCGGATTCATCTCGACGGAGGTGCTCATGCGAAAGTTGATGGGATTCGTCGTCCCGAGCGTGCTCGTCCTCGGATCGCTGACGCTGGCTTGGCCCGCGGGCGCCGGTCACGTCCCCGACCAGAGCAAGCGTATGTTCGAGGAATTCACGTCCCCCAACCAGGCGACCAACTCGGACCTGGCATTCTGGGGGACTCATGCGTTCGTCGGCTACTACACCGGAGATTTGGGGTTCCCGCCCGGCACTGGGCCCCGCGGCGGTGTGCGGATCTTCGACATCTCGAACCCGGCCAGCCCGAAGCTGGTGAGGGACTTTGCGTGTGACGGCCTCCAGGCGGACCCGATCGTCTGGGACCGGAACGGCAACGGCGTCGCCGATCTACTGTTGCTGGCGGTCGACCGCACGATGGCTTCGCCGGAGTGTGGAGCTCCTCGGTCGGCGCACAACGACCCGATGGGCTGGGAGGGCGTCCGAGTCTTCACGATGAGCGACGACCCGGCCAACCCATTTACGAACATCGAGCAGGTGAAGGCGGTCTACACCGACTGCGGCGCGCACACGATCACTGCATGGCCGAAGGACGACGGGAGCGGCCTGCTCGTCTACGTCTCCTCGTATCCGCTGCGGCCGGGGCCCACATGCGGCTCCATCGCGCCCGCAAGCGGTATCCCGCCGTACCAGAACACGGCCAACCCGTACGACGAGGACCCGGGGAGCCCGGACAGCCCACTCCACGGTGTGATCCAGATTGTCGACGTGCCGTTCGCGAACCCGGCGGCGGCCAACGAGCTCGACGTACAGCCTGAGATCAGCTACCCCGGTGACCCCGACGGCATCAACGACTGGACCGAGCGTGGCCTCGTCGCGCCGGGGGTGCTCGAGCCCGCCGCGATCGCCTGCCACGACATCGTCGTCCACGTCGAGCACCGCCTCGCCGGCGCCGCCTGCGCGGAGCAGGGCCAGGTGTGGGAGATCGATGAGAACGGGATCCCCGACACCCAGAACCCGATGTCAATCGGCGACGATGAGGTCACCTCGGGTGGCACGGGGCAGCTCCCCGGAGCGGTCGACTTCTTCCACTCGGTGATGTTCGACAACGAGGGCGAGGTCGTGAACTGGGTCGACGAGTCCTTCGGATCCGGCTGCCCACCCATGACGACCTATCAGCCACGGCCGTGGAACCCGGCAGGCGGGACCCACAAGACCGGCAGCATGTTCTTTACCGACATGGAGGGGAACTTCCTGAGCGAGTTCCACGTCGGGGACCTGCGGCCTGACCCGTCGCCTGGCGAGTACTGCTCGGCGCACATGGGCATGGCCATCCCTGGCATCAACGACGATCTGCTCGTGAACGCCTGGTACACCGGCGGGGCAAACGTCATCGATTTCTCGGACGCCAGCAACCCGCGGGAGATCGCCTACTACGACCCGCAGCGCAACTCGGGCACCTGGTCCGCGTACCCGTACACCGGGCCGCTGTACAAGAACGGACCCGGTATCCCCGTCTATGCGTCGGACGGCGTGACCAACAACGGCTTGGCGCAGGGGATGGTGGTGTACCGGACCATCGTCCAGAAGCCTGGCAAGCCCCACGTGATGGATCACATGAACCCCCAGACCATGGACTAGGGGTTCGCCCAGCTGACGATGCACCATCGGACCGGCCTTCGGCGACGAGGGCCGGTCCGTCGTTCGCGACGCCGTGACGCTCGCTCCAGCTCAGAATCGTCTACCGGTAAGACGGCTGCTCATCGAGTGGGTCGGCCGAGGCGACGTCCAACCCCGCCGGCTACGGTCAAACGGTCTTTTCCCGGGCCGGCCGAGGGGCTGCAGAACAGGTACACGCCGACTGTCACGCCGCGGCATACGGCTGCCTGATGATAGTGCGCAGTCTTTCCGGAGCCGACCGGCGTGGATCGCCGAGGTAGATCTCATGGTGACGCCCGTCCAGGGTGAACCCCTGAGCTTGGATGAACTCGTGCAGGCGCGCGATCGTGGGACCCTCGGTGTCGTACGGCCCGACATGCAGCACCTGTGCGGCGGCGCCTTCCTCGAACGAGATCAGCCGCAGCTCCTTGGCGACGGGCATCGACTTGTTGGCGGCCACCTCGTCCGCCAGGCGCGTAACCAGGTCGCCGGTGACCGCGTCGGGCTGGCGGATCATCATGGTCCAGTCCCATTCGGACTTGTCGCCGGTCAGGAAGGTGCTCATGTCCGCTGCCCACCACAGGCCCTCGAGCGGGGATACCTTGAATTCCGGTCCGCCGGCCTTCTTGACAGCGAACTTGGCGGCGTAGGACACCGAGTACAACGCCTGAACCGCGGCGCCATACGCCCGGCTGGTGTTCGGGTCGCCGTGCCCGTCGAGGCACAGGAACCGGAGCGCAGGTACCTGCACTAGCTGCGGCTTGGTCGTGGCGCGGTACAGCCGGTCGACGGCGTCGCCTTCGGTCGTCACCTCAGAACCTCCCCGCGGGGCACCGTAACACCGTCAGGCCAGATCGCGTCGGCGCATGGTGACCGCCGCCGCTACCACGAACGCGACCAGGTACGCGGTCAGCAAGGTCGCCGACTCCGCGCCGGTCAGTACTGTCAGCACGCCTGGCGCACCCTCGCCCTCACCCTCGGCCGTTGCTCCCAGCGCGCCGGCCATCGAACCGGCCGCAGTGCCGGGTAGTACGTTCGTCACGTACTCCAGCTCATTGATCAGGTTCGCCACGCCCCGCAGCAGGTTCTCGACGACCAGCGACCACCCAGTCCCAGACCCACGGCCAGCGCCGGGCTTCGGGTCAGGACGCCGATCAACACGCCGGCAGTCGCCCACATGGCACTTATCAGCAGGCCACCGCCGACGGACTGGGCGAGCTCGCCGGCGTCCGGCCAGACGAGAGCCTGCGACTCTACGGTCGCGATGAGCGCCGATGCGCCGGAGTCGAGAACTAGCTGGCCGGCAATGATCGCCACGATGACGACACTCAGAGCCACCAGCGTCCCCGCGAACGCGACCAGCCGGCCAGGGCCCTGGGTCAGCACCGTCTTCCAGGTTCCCCACCCGAAGCCACTGCCTGCCGCCAGCGCGCCGAGGATCATCATGATCGCACCGCCGAACATCGGCAGCCCGCCGGTGTAGATGCGCGGGATCGCCTCCGGAAGCAGATCGGCCAGCAAGCCGTCAGTCGCCTCACCGGTTCCGAAGTTGCCAGATCCGGTCGTGTAGGCGATGTAGTTGAACACGTAGGCGAACGTCAGGTTCAACGCGAGCCAGACGCCGCCCAGCACCCAGACCGTCGGCCACTTGCGCAGCCGTAGCAGCTCGGCTCGCACACTCGCGCCCAGGGCGCGGATGCCCGTCGGCTCAATCGCCGTCCGCATGGGCCTTGCCTCCATCGTCGTCATGGCCGTAGCTCCCCACTGCCGCCGTTGCGTTCTCCGGCCGTCATCTCGAAGAAGACGTCCTCGAGGGAACGCTCGGACGAACGGATCTCGTGAATGTCGACACCGGCCGTGACGAGCTCACGCGCCAGCTCCGGGACGCGCCCGGCCTCCAGGTCGAGGTGCACGCCGCCGTCCTGCAACCGCACCGCGTCGGCTCCCGCCACCTGCATGGCGGCCGCGAGCGTCCGGTCGATCGGGTCGGCCCGGACCAGAACGGTGCTCGCGCCGCGCAACTCGGCCACAGTGCTCTCGGCGAGCAGCCGGCCACGCGAGATCACGCCGACCCGGTCGCAGATCTCCTGGACCTCACCGAGCAGGTGGCTGGACAGCAGCACCGTCTGGCCCTGCTGCGCCAGCCCGGCGATCAGCCCGCGCATGTCCGCCATCCCGGCCGGGTCGAGCCCGTTCGTCGGCTCGTCCAGCACCAGCAGCTCCGGACCGCCGAGCAGCGCCGATGCCACGCCGAGCCGCTGTTTCATGCCCAGCGAGTACGAGCGGAACGCATCACCGCACCGGCCGGCAAGATCCACCCGCTCAAGGGCGGAGTCCACGGCAGCGTCAGTGACGCCCTGGTAGCGCGCCATCACTCGCAGGTTGTCGCGACCGGACAGGTACGGAAAGAAGCCGGGGCCTTCGACCAGCGCTCCCGTCCGTGCGACGGCGGCCGGATGGCCCGGGCGCGCGCCGAGAATCGTCGCGGTGCCCCGCGTTGGACGGACCAAGCCAAGCAGCATGCGCAACGTCGTCGTCTTACCGGCGCCGTTCGGTCCGAGGAAGCCGTAGACCTCACCGCGACGGACGGTGAGGCTCACGTCGTCGACGGCGATGTGGTCGCCATACTTCTTGGTCAAGCGGTCGGTGACCACAATGGTTTCGGTCATGTGGCCAGCCTCGCCGCCGCAGGCGTACCCGCGCGTCCGCCGCAGAGCGGCTCGTGCACTACGCAAATCCGCGTAGCCGGGATACGCGAGTCGACCGATGCCATCGACCGCCTTCTCGCCCTATGGTCGAGATGACCCGACCGACCGAGGTGAAAGTTGAAGCCCTGGCGACTTCGTGAGCTGGTCCAAGACACCGGCGTCACGGCAGTGCTGCTCTTCGTCGGCCTTGGCGGCACCCACCCGGCAAGTCAGGACCAGCTCGAATGGAGCCGTGCTCCGGACGGCTGGGCATACCTGCTCGTCGTTCTGGCCACGCTGCCATTCGTCTTGCGCCGGCGCTACCCGATTCCGGTGGCCGTCGTCAGCGGCGCTGCGGTGCTCACCTACCTGACGGTCGACTACGCGTACGGGCCGATCCTGTTCACGATCCCGATCGCCGCCTACACACTCGGTTCGATGCTGCCGAGGCGAGCGGCGATGCGCTGGATCGGTGGCTACTACCTGCTCACGCTCGCCGTCACGCTGTCGCGGACGTTCCGCGACGACGGAGACGACTTGTGGCGGCAGATCGCCGTCTGGGGCGTCGTGTCGCTGGCGGCGTTCGCTGCGCCGCTCGCCATCGGCATCGCCAGTCGGGTCCGCCGCGAGTCCGAAGCCGGCGTTCGGACCGCGCTCGCCCGCCGCGCGGTGACCGAGGAACGGCTGCGCATGGCGGCCGAACTGCATGACTCGGTCGGGCACGGGCTCGCCGTGATCGCCATGCAAGCCGGGGTCGCACTGCACGTCCTGGACCGCGAACCGGCCAAGGTCAAAGAGGCGCTCGAAGCCATTCGCGACACCAGCCGCCGATCTCTCGACGGATTGCGCGCACAACTTCAGCAGATGCGCGAGCCGGCCTCCGACGAGGCACCCCGGCGACCGTCCGTCGGACTCGCCGAGCTCGACGTCCTCGTCGATCGGATCCGCGCCGGCGGGCTGGACGTCCGGACAGACATCGACCCGACCGTTCTGGACGGCCACCTGCCACCTGACCTCGACGTCGCCGCATACCGGATCGTGCAGGAGTCACTGACCAACGTGCTCCGACATGCCGAGGCCAGTCGCGCCAGCGTGACGATCCAACGCAGGGACGGTGCCGTCGTGCTCGACGTGGTGGACAACGGGACGGCCGCCGCCGGCCTCGGAGCCGACGACTCCGGCACCGGCATCGCCGGAATGCGCGCCCGCGCACATGCCCTCGGCGGGACGCTCGAAGCGGGGCCTCGGCCTGACGGCGGGTTCGCCGTGCGCGCAAGCCTTCCGACCGACACGAACATGCCAGGATCGGAACTGTGATCAAAGTCGTGGTGGTGGACGACCAGGCGCTCGTCCGGATGGGCCTGCGAACGCTGCTGGAGTCCGAACCCGACACCGAACTGGTCGGCGAGGCGGCCGACGGGCAGGCCGGGCTGGATCTAGTGCGCCGGCTGCGACCGGACGTCGTGCTGATGGACGTGCGCATGCCGGTGCTCGACGGACTGGCCGCGCTGCGCGAGATCACCGCCGCCCCGGACCTGGCGGCCGTGAAGGTGATCGTGCTCACCACGTTCGAGATGGACGAGTATGTCTTCGAAGCGCTGCGCGGCGGGGCCAGCGGGTTCGTTCTCAAGGACGCCGACCCGGCCGAGTTGTTGCACGCGATCCGGGTGGTGTCGGACGGCGGCTCCCTGCTGTCGCCGACTGTGACACGGCGGGTCATCGAGCAGTTCAGTGCCCGCTCGGTGCCGGCCAGCGCGGCTCATCCTGAGATCGGCCGGTTGACCGAGCGTGAACGCGAGATCGTCGCCTGGGTCGCGACCGGCCGGTCGAACGACGAGATCGCCGACGAACTCGTCGTGAGCCCGGCGACGGTGCGCACCCATGTCAGCCGCGCGATGATCAAGCTGCACGCCCGCGACCGGGCGCAGTTGGTCGTGTTCGCCATCCGGTCCGGGTTGACCGTGCCTGACCAGCGGTGACATTAGTACGGCGGCATCAGCCGGCCTCAGCTGTGCGGACGGTGTCGACGACGTCGGCAAGTAGCGTGATCCCCTCGACGATCTTGCGTTCGCTGAGACCGGCATAGCCGAACAACAGGCCACCCGCCCCGCCGCCGTGCATGCGATAGGGCGACAGTCCGTAGACACCGACACCTCGCCGTCCAGCAGCGTCCGCGACCGCCGCCTCATCGACGTCGTCGGGCAGCCAAGTGAGCACGTGCAGGCCGGCAGCGATACCGACCGGCCGAAGGTCCGGCAACATTTCGTGCAGCGCGTCGAGGAGCGCGTCACGGCGGCGACGGTAGATCGCGCGCATGCGACGCAGGTGCCGGTCGAATTCGCCATGAGAGAGGAAGTCGGCGAACGCCAACTGGTCGAGGACTGCAGATCCGAGGTCCGCGGCGAGCTTGGCGGCAGCGACGGAGTCGACGAGACCACGCGGTACCACCAGCCAGCCAAGCCGGAGGCCAGGCGCGAGGGTCTTGCTGGCCGAACCAGCGTAGACGACGTGGTCCGGAGCGAGTCCCTGTATCGCGCCTACCGGGGCCCGGTCGTACCGATACTCCGCGTCGTAGTCGTCCTCGATCACGAGCCCGTTGTGGCGGATCGCCCAGTCGACGAGCGCGGTCCGGGCCCCCGGGGAGAGCACAGCGCCGGTCGGGAACTGGTGGGCGGCAGTGACGAGTACGGCGTCGGCGCCGGAGCGCTCGAGCTCGTCGATGCGAATGCCTTCCTCGTCGACTGGGACGCCGACCACGTCGAGGCCGGCTGCCAGCGCGATGCTGCGCACATTCTCGTCTGACGGATCCTCGACCGCGAGCCTGCGGCGGCCATTCGCCATCAGGACCCTGGTGACGAGTGTGAGCCCTTGCGCGAAGCCGTTGCAGATGATCACGTTCGTCGGCTGTGCCGCCGTGCCCCGTACCCGGTTGACGTAGTCGGCCAGAGCCTGGCACAGCTCAGGTGCACCGTGGCCATCGAGATAGTTCAGCCGGTCGTGAGGCGCGCCGTTCAGCGCCCGCCGCAGTGAACGCAGCCACGCTGCTCGCGGGAACTGCGACACGTCTGGGCGACCGTAGCGGAAGTCGATGGCCGGCCCGCCAACCGGCGACCTCGAGGCGGGGTGCGGCGGCGCCGCGGCCGTCGTAGCGACCTCGGTATACCCGCCTGGCCGGCTGACCAGATATCCCTCCGCGACAAGCTGTTGGTAGGCCTCCACTACTACGCCGCGCGAGAGGCCGAGATCAGCGGCAAGGGCACGGCTCGAAGGCATCCTGGTGCCGTCTCGAAGCCGGCCATCTCTGATACCGCGCCGGATCTGGCTTTCGATCTGCTGATGGAGCGGAACCGCAAGATCGCGACGCAGTTGGACGAGCAGCTCGCCCTGGCGTCTCGAACTGGTCCTGGATTCGGTCACAGAACTGGACCTTATCGAAGTACCGATTCGATGCCAGGGTCTTACTACGAGATCCGTCCCAGAGGAGCCAGCAATGACCACAATGCAGACGATCCCCAGCACCCCATCGGCAAGCGTTCCCGAAGATCCTGACTTCCGCGCCGTCCTGCGGGCCGTACACCTCGAGGTCGCCGCCATCATTGCCGAATTCGATCTCGGCGATACAACCCTTTGGGCGAAGACTGCCGAAATCGTCTCGGACGTCGTCACCGAAGCCGGCGACATGGCAGCTTTGCTGGCCGGTGTGCCGTCCGAGACGCCCGCGACAGGTGCACCGCCGGTCGTGCGGGTCAGAGAACTCGCGGCCGCGCAGCGCCGCCTGTTCGGTGTGCTGGACGCTGAGACTCCTGTCGATCGGCGGCCGGCCCTCCTGGAATCTGCTGACCGAGTTCACGGACTCGGCCAGTGGCTGGCGCACGTGGCGCTGCAAACAGACGTGGGGAGCCGGCGATGACGAGCCTGCGTAATGCCCTGGCGAATTCGCTGCAGGGCAAGGTCGAGGGACATGTACTCGTCCCTGGCGACGAGGGGTACGACAGTGCCCGCGCGGTCTGGAACGCCATGGTCGACCGGCGACCCCGAGTCATCATCAGATGTGCGAGTGTCGCCGACGTGGCGACGGCAGTCCGCTTCGCCAGGGACAACGACCTCGAGATCGGCGTGCGATGCGGCGGCCATAGCGTGCTCGGGATAGCGGTTCCGGAGAACGGCGTGATGATCGATCTGACCTCGATGGGCCAGGTCAGGGTCGACCCGCAGCGCCGACGAGCGTGGGTACAGGGCGGTGCATTGCTCGGAGCTCTCGACCAGGCAAGCGTGCCGCACGGCTTGGCCACGACAGCCGGCAACGTGTCGCACACCGGCGTCGGCGGGCTCACGCTCGGCGGCGGGATGGGCTGGCTCGCCCGGCAACACGGGCTGTCCTGCGACAACGTGGTGTCCTTCGAGATCGTGACCGCCGACGGACTCACCATCCGAGCAAGTGCGACCGAGAACCCCGACCTGTTCTGGGGGTTGCGCGGCGGAGGCGGCAACTTTGGCGTCGTGACCGAGTTCGAGTTCCAACTCCACCCCATAGATGGCCGGACGCTCGCCGCGGACCTCTGGTTCGATCTGGACGACGCGGCTGCGGTGTTCCAGGGCTGGCGTGAGCTCAGCGCCGCTGCGCCCCGCGAGGCGACATTCACGGCGTGGGTTGGCGAGCTGAACGGCCGGCCGCTGGCCAGCGTCGGCTTCGTGTGGAGCGGCGACCCGGCCGCCGGCCGGCGGCTACTGCCGCCGCTGCGCGCCCTCGGCCGGCCGGTCGACGAGCGCGTCGCGGAAAGGTCGTACGTCGAGCTTCAGCGGATGGACGACAGTGTCGAAGGACATGCCTTGCGCAGGTACTGGAAGGGCCATTACTTCTCCTCGTTGCCCGCTGACGCGATCGAGGCATTCCTCCTCCGCGGTACGCCGGACGGCCGAGGTGATCATCTGCCCGCGGCCAGTCTCCAGGCGTACGGCGGCGCGATCGCCGACGTGCCGGACGCCGAGACCGCGTTCAGCCACCGAGACACGCTTTTCGAGTTCGTCGCCGCAGCCCGCTGGTCAGAACCCGAGGAGGACGAGGCCAGGATCGCAGCGGCTCGGCGGTACGCCGCCTCGCTCGACGGGTTCGCGCGCGGCGCCTCCGTCAATGTGCTCACCGACGAGGGACAGGCCGGCGTGCGGCGCGCGTACCCGCCGGAGAAGTTGGCCCGGCTCACCGCACTCAAGGACACCTGGGACCCGGACAACGCCTTCCACCTCAACCACAACGTCCGGCCCAGCAGCCAGCAGGCGGGCTAGACGCGGGGAACCCCCGCGCTCGATAACCAGCCGGCGCAGGAGCACGATGAGAACAAGGCGTACGAGGAGGGGTGGATATGGACGTTCAGAGCGTCATGTCACAAGCCAGGGACGCGATCACGGTCAAGAGGGTGTTCGGCGAGCCGTACCAAGCCGAAGGTGTCACGGTGATTCCGGCGGCCAAGGTCATCGGCGGCGCGGGCGGCGGTGAGGGCGAGCGTCCCAAGGAACAGGAGAAGGGTGCGGGCAGCGGATTCGGCGTGGTAGCCCGGCCGGTCGGCGCCTACCTGATCCGTGGCGATCAGGTGAGCTGGCGGCCGGCCGTCGACGTCAACCGGATCATCCTGGGTAGCCAGGTCGTCGTGGCCATTGCGCTGCTCACCGTCAGAGCCATCGTCAAGGCACGCGCCCGGGCCGGAACGCGATAGCCGTACGGAGGTGGATCCGAACTGGCCAACAGCGATCTTGACGGGCTTGGCCGGTGCATACTGGTGACACGGTCTTTCAGGGGGATCCATGGACGCCACAGTGCCGCCGCAACGGGTCGACATCGCGCAGGTCGTCGGGGAGTTCCAGGGCAAATCACCCCGGCGTGCTCTCCGGGACGCCGAAGCAGTGGCAGAGCCGCCGAGCCACCGGCCTCGGGAGGTACCGGCCGGCCCGTGGTACGTGGTGATCGACGATATCCTCGAGGGCAGGGTCACCCTCGAGGCGTGGCCGTGGCCGGCGGTCAACCCGGCCACCGGCTACCTGAGCTTCGACCTCGCTCTGACCCGCAGGTTCATGCGCGAAGCAAAGGACGTTCACCGCGTCGTCACCGAGCACCGCCGCGCCCATGAGGACGAGGCAGCCGCAGCGCGGCCGCTGCGCATCGGTGACGTGTTCGAGGTGAGCACGACGGACGTTGCCGACCTGTCCACCTGGACCGACGTCAGTGACCACACCCGCGAGAAACGGGCCGAGGCACGTGCGGCGCTCGATGCCATGGCCACTCAACCGCTCGCGACGGAGCAGGCCGAGCAGCTCGAGCGGCTGGCCCGGGAGCAGGAGCCCGAACCCGAACCAATCGTCCAACTGAGCAGCGCGCACCCGGCGGTGTGAGATGGCAGTTCCAGTCGCACCCAAGTCGCGGTTCGCTTCGGCCGACTTTTGGTCAGCGGTCACACCAGAACACCTTCTCTACTTCTGCCTGAACGTCGGGGACGCGGACGCCCAGGTGCTGATCTTGCCCGCCGTGCCCACCGGTGAGGTCGATGCGCAGGGCCGCCAGGTGCTGCGCCGGCCGGTCCTGGTCGTGGACGCCGGAGCCCCCAACCCGTCCTCCCCTACTAAGCTGCGGCGGTTCCTGGACGAGATACCGTCCGCGTCCGATGGTCGCATTCCACCGATCGACACCATCGATGTCGTCGTGGCCACTCATCCGCACGGCGACCACATCGCCGGGCTACCCGACCTGCTCGACACATATGACGGGAAGATCGCAGAATACTGGGACCCTGGCTACTTCCATCCGACGGGCACCTACTTCAAGATCATGGAACGGCTCGCTCGCCAGACCGGTGTCGTGTACGTGCAGCCGACCTCGGGCCTGCGCCGGTTCATCGGCAACACCGAGGTCACGGTCTTGACGCCGTCGGTCGGGCTCCGAAACCGGTACGACACGTACGGCGTAGACATCAACAACGCGTCGATCTCGATGCGGGTGGCGACCCCGGCCGGCCGCGCCAAGTTCGTGCCCGGACAGTCGTGGCAACTGCTCGACGGAGTTGACGAGAGGCACCAGTTCAGCCTGGTTCTCGGCGCCGACTCGCAGACCGAGTCATGGTCACAGGCGCTCAGCGATTTTCCTCAGTTGATCAAGTCCGAGTCCGAGATCGCCAAGGCCATCGGGGCCGCGACCAGCGACCGCGACCCGCTGCGCGCCGACGTTCTCAAGGTCGCCCACCACGGCTCGAAGAAGGGGGTGAGCTACGAGCTCGTCGAACGGATGAACCCGGCATTCTTGATCGTCTCGTGTGCGGCCAGCAGCGGGCACGGCTTTCCGCATACGCTTAACCAGCACATCCTCCGCGAGGCGAAGTTGAACCTGGCCAAGTCCGGCGGAACACATCGCCCGGAGGAAGACCACCTCCGCGGGGTGTTCTACACGGCGCAGCGAGACAGCGCCGCCGAGACCCTCGGATCGGTTGCCGTCATCGGCAGCATGTCCAGCGATGTGCAGCTGTGGCGGCTCGGCGACCGTCCCGGCGAACTGCCTGACTTCGCCAAAGCTCGGCGCTGGGTAAAGAGCTGACCGCGGGTCGCTGTTCGAAGGCGACGGTGACCAAGCGTGCGCCGCGAAAGGCCGCCAGCTATCGAGCCCTATCCCCTCCGGCGGACGATGTCGGCGACGTCGAACCGCTCGCCGGTGGCCCGCTCGGAGTACACCCAGAGGTTCTGACCCGCCCGGCCGGGACGGCCCAGAGCCGGGCGCCGGACCGGCGCGCCGAGAGTGAACCATCGCGGGCCGTACAACTCGCCACCTCGCGCCGCGGGGTCGGTCGCGGCGCGCAGCAGGACGAGTGCGGCGCGCTCCGGAGACATACCCGTCCGCCGAGCGGCGATTGCCCAGAACCTCGAGACCGCGCTGCCCGTCTCACGCACACTCCGCTTCTGCAGATCTGTGTGCGCCAGCCCGGGGTGAGCCGCAACGCTGCGGACCCCTGCACCCGCGGCCGCCAGCCGCTGCTGCAACTCCATCGCGAACTGCAGGTTCGCCAGCTTAGCCCGGCCATATACGGTCCATGTCTCGTATCTGCTCGGCTGCGGAGGATCGTCAGCGCGCACGCCCCGGCCGACGAATCTGGCGAAGCTGGTGACACTGACCACGCGGCCCGCCGTCCCGGCGAGCAGGGCAGGCAGCAGGTGGCGAGTAAGGACGAAGTGGCCGAGGTGGTTCACGCCGAGTTGCATCTCCAGCCCGTCCGCCGTGGATTGCCGGGGAATGCCCATGACTCCGGCGTTATTCACCAGCAGGTCGATCCGGGGATGATCGGTGAGCACGGCGGCAGCGCAGGCCCGCACCGAATCCAGCGCCGCGAGATCGAGTTCGTACAGCTTCAGGTCGGCATCGTGGACATCGGCGGCGATCTCTTGCAGCGCGGCGCGGGCCTTGGCCTGGTTGCGCGCCGCCATGAGCACACTCGCCCCCTTGCGGGCAAGCTCGCGGGCGACCTCCAACCCGAGACCACCGTTCGCCCCTGTCACGACGGCGACTCGGCCATGCTGGTCCGGGATGGCCTTGGCGGTCCACATGGAACCGATTGTTCACCCGCGCGAACCCGATCAAACGACCGCCCGGCAGGTGCTCAGCCCTCGAGGGTGGACCGCGTGGCGGGTACGACCTCCTCGGCGAACCGGCGCAGTTGATCTTGGCCGTCACCCCAGAAGACGAACGTCTGACCACGGAACTCCGTTGCCAGACTCGAGAGCTCGTCCACCCATTGGTTCACCGGACCCCGAAGAAATCCCTCGGAGGCGCCGTCCGTGATGGCGCCGATGACGTTGAACACGCGCCGGATCGAACCCGGGTCACGCCCGGCTTCCACTGCCCCCGCGTCCACCCGGTCGTTCATCTCAGCCAGCCTCCCGAGCGTATCGCCGCGGATGGACGGCACCCAGCCGTCGGCCAGCCGTCCGGTCAGCCTGAGCGCGCGAGGACCATATGAGCCCACCCAGATGCCGATCTCGTGTACCGGCAGCGGACCGGAGTGGACGCCGCGCAGGTGGTAGTAGTCGCCCTCGTAACGCAACCCGCGTTCGCCGCTCCACAGTCGCCGTATAACCTCGATTCCTTCGGCGAGCTGGTCTAGCGACTCCCCTGGCGCCCGCCTGGTCCCGCCGTACCCTTCGATGGCGTCCCAGAACGAGCCGGCGCCGAGGCCCAGGTCGAATCGCCCGCCGGAGAGCACACCCAGTGACACCGCAGTCTTGGCCAGGACTCCGGCCGGCCTGAGCGGGAGGCAGGCCACGTCCGGGAAGACCCGCAACGTCGTCGTTCGGGCGAGGATCGCACTCATCAAGGCGAAGGTGTCGACGAACCGGCGCTGGTACGGATGGTCCTGGATGCCTACGCAGTCCAAGCCGAGGCGCTCGACTTCACTTGCGATGTCTAGAAGCGGATCCGCCGCGTTCGGGACCAGGAAGTACCCGAACGTGATATCGCGAGCCACCATCGGCCCGACCCCTTTCGTGAAACCGTCTCGTGCGCGGGAACCAAGATCGCGCCCGGCCTATTCCGCCAGGTCCGTAGGTCTGGGCGTACGTCGAGAACCAGCGGCGAGGTCAGGCCTTCCGGACGGCGGCATCGGGCTTGATCACCAGGGCCGGCCCGGGGGCGAGCACCTGAGGCTCACCGCGGATGACGACCTCGAGCGGCTCTCCTTCGGCCATGGCGTAACGCTCCTCGTCATGGGTCAGCTGGACTCGGATCTGCCGACGGAAGAACCGCAGCGAGAACGAGAGCTCGCTCCACACCCGCGGTAACCGGGGATCGAACGACAGCCGGCCCTCGTGGTCGCGTACACCGCCGAAGCCGAATACGAGCGCCGACCACATACCCGCCGCGGATGCCAGGTGGACCCCACCGGTGGCATTGCCGGAGAGATCGGCGAGGTCCATGAGCAGCGCGTAGTCGAAATACTCGACGGCCTGCCTTTCCTCGCCGATCTCCGCAGCGATGATGCTCTGCACGCACGCCGAAAGGGACGAGTCGCCGGTGGTCAGCGCGTCGTAGTACTCGTAGTTGCGGCGCTTCTGATCGGCCGAGAAATCATCGCCGAGCAGAAACATCGCGAGCACGATGTCGGCCTGCTTGATCACCTGGTGGCGATAGATCACGAGCGGGTGGTAGTGCAGCAGAAGCGGGAAGTTCTCCCGCGGCGTCTGCTCCAGATCCCACATCTCCCGTTCGAGGAAGGTGCTGTCCTGTGGGTGGATGCCCCGCTTCTGGTCGAACGGAATGTGCATCGCGCCGGCGGCGCGCTCCCACTCCTCGATCTCGCCTTCGCGCAACGCGACTTCGTGGACCAGTGCGGTGTAGTCGTCCGGTCGTTCGTCGCGCAGTCGGCGCACCGAAGACGCGGCGTAGTTGAGGTTCATCCGGGCCATCAGGTTGGTGTAGGCGTTGTCGTTGACGACAGTGGTGTACTCGTCGGGCCCGGTCACGCCGTGGATGTGAAACTGCTCGTCGCTGCCGTAGAAGCCCAGGTCGGCCCAGAGCCGGGCGGTTTCTACCAGGATTTCGGCTCCCACCTCACCCAGCAGTCCGACGTCGCCCTGAACGTTCGTGTAGCGCATGATCGCATACGCGATGTCGGCGTTGATGTGGTACTGGGCAGTGCCGGCCAAGAAGTTGGCCGAGGCTTCCTCGCCGTTGATCGTCCGCCACGGGTACAGCGCTCCCCGCAGGCCCATCTCCTGGGCCCGCGCTCTGGCCTGGTCCAGCATGCTGTGCCGGTGACGTAGGAGATTGCGGGCTATCCGCGGCCGGGTGTAAGCCAGGAACGGCAGGAGGTAGGTCTCGACGTCCCAGAAGTAGTGGCCGTCGTAACCCTGTCCGGTAAGACCCTTTGCCGGGATGCCGGTGCCTTCGGCTCGCCACGACGCTTGATTGACCTGGTAGAGGTTCCACCGGATGGCCTGTTGCTGCCGGACCTGGTTGCGATTCGATCCAACCCGGACGTCGGCACGGTCCCAGAACCGGTCCAGGTGCTCGCGCTGGATCGTCAGCAGGGCGTCGAAGCCGTCACGGAGGCCGCGATCGAGCGTCCGCTGGCACCGGCCGACGAGCTCGCTGGGCGGGATGCTCCGCGACGTCTGGTAGGCCGCGTATTTGGTGATCCGGATCGGCACGCCGGGCCGCGCGTCCGCGGTGATGAGCAACTCGCCGGCGTCCTCGTCGAGCGATCCGTCCACCACGCACGGGCATTCGGTGTCGACGACGTGATCGACGCCGACGCCCAGCGACATCTTGCTGTTGGTGGTGGTGTATCCCAGCAGGATTCGGTCTCCTGTGCGGTCGGTGATACGGGCGTTGAGCACCCGGCCGGGCATCACGGTCGCCAATCGCGGATCGTGCGGACGGTCCTCGGTCAGCTCGTCGGCAGGCCGGCTGTCCTGGCGATTCACCACGAGCGAGGAGATCGCGACAGGTGCCTCGCGGTCCAGCAGTGTCACCTCGTACGTCATGGCCACCAGGTGGCGGTGTTCTAGCGAGACCAACCGGCAGGACCGGACCCGAACGTGCTTGCCGGCGGCCGTAGCCCAGACGAACTCGCGGGTCAGGGTCCCTGCCCGCATGTCGAGGATTCGGCAGTAGTCATGGATTCGAGCCGTGGGAAGGTACAGCGGCTCATCGTCGACGTAGAGCTTGAGAACCGTCGCATCGGGGACGTTGACGATGGTCTGACCGGTGCGGGCGAGGGCATGGGCCTGTTCGGCGTGCACGATGGGCCACGTCTCGTGGAAGCCGTTGATGAACGTACCCGGAGCCGTCGCGGGACGCCCTTCCTCGAACGTGCCACGCACCCCGATGTAGCCGTTTCCGATCGAAAAGATCGCTTCGGCGCGGTCGACGAGGTCGTTCGAGTAGCGCGCCTCTACCAGGCGCCACTCGTCCGGCGGATAGATGTGCTCCGGTGGCAGCACTAACCGGCGCTTCAACATAGCTGAACGCTAGCCGAGAAGCCGCGACCCGCCCACGACGCGACCAGGGCGACGGCGGGATAGGTTTGGCGGCGTGTCGTTCGATGTGAAGGAGATCCGGGCCGCATACCCCGCGCTGTCGGACGGTTTCGCCTATCTCGACGGCGCGGCCGGCACACAGGTGCCGCACGCGGTGGTCGAGGCGATCGCAGCTGCCTACCGCGGGGGAATCGGCAACGTCGGAGGTGCGTTTCCGGCCAGCGATCGGGCTGGACGGATCGTGGCCGAATGCCGTCAGGCGATCGGTGATCTGCTCGGCGCAGATCCGACCGGCGTCATCCTCGGCCCGAACATGACCTCACTCACCTACCGGCTGGCGTACACGCTGGCGAAAATGTGGCAGCCGGGTGATGAGATCGTCGTCTCCCGGCTGGACCACGACGCGAATGTTCGACCGTGGGTGCAGGTCGCCGAACGTGCGGGCGCGACCGTCCGGTGGGCCGAGGTCGACGACAACTGCGAGCTCCCCGTCGAGCAGTACGACGGGTTGCTGAGCAATCGCACCCGCCTTGTCGCCGTCACCGCCGCCAGCAATGTCCTCGGCACTCGCCCGGACGTCGCCGCCATCACCGCGAAGGCCCACGCCGCGGGAGCGCTCACCTACGTGGATGGCGTCCAAGCGAGTGCGCATGGGCCGGTCGACGTGGCGGCGCTGGGTGCGGACTTCTATGCGACGAGCGCGTACAAGTGGTGCGGCCCGCACATCGGTGCCGTCGCGGGCGCACCGGCCCTGCTGGCCGAGCTGCGGCCGGACAAGCTCGCCTCGTCCCCGGACTCGGTGCCAGAGCGCTTCGAGACCGGCACCTCGCCGTTCGCCGACCTGGCCGGTGTGACCGCGGCAGTCGACCACCTGGCCGGCCTGGACGACGGCGCGACGGGGAGCCGCCGCGAGCGGCTACTCGCCTCGATGGCCGCGGCGGAGGCACACGAACTCGAAGTGTTCGAGGTGCTCTTGTCCGGGCTCGGGTCGATGCAGCAGGTGCGGATGTACGGCGCTGCCCGCCACCGGACCGCCACAGCGTACTTCACGGTCGCCGGGCTGACCCCACGCCAGGTCGCCGAGCACCTCGCGGCCGCCGGTATCAACGTCTGGAACGGCCACAACTACGCGTGGGAGGTCACCAAGGTGCTCGGAATCCGCGACAACGGGAGCGCGGTGCGGGCGGGCCTTGTTCACTACAACAACCGCGACGACGTGGACCGGCTGCTCGACGCCGTCGCCGACCTGTCCGGGTGACCCACCCGCGCCGGCGGGTCAAGACTCGCCGTGCACCACGAAGTGGTTCACCCGCGTCTCGCGGTCGACCAGATAGTTGTCGTCCTCGGGGTAGAACACGGCGACCTCGATGTCGTCACCGGCGAAGCCGCGAATGCTGTCGAAATCGTCCCACCAGCTCACGGTGATCACCTCAGTGGTGCCGTCACCGAGGTCTCGCGTCCACATCTGGGCGCCCTGATTGCCAGGCGTCTGCCGGTACTCCTTGATCCCGGTGCCGTCGATGTACTCGACGTACGCCGCGACGTCGTCAGTACGGATCTTGCCACGCCACATTCGGGCGATCACGTCGTCTCCTCTACCCGTTTGCCGTTTCGAGCCGTGAGCTCAGTCCAGGGCTCCGAACACCTCGTAAACCATAAAGGCCGGCCACAGCAGACCCTGCACTACGGCGAGCACGTATTCCCAGAACGAGTCCGCCTGCTGCCAGAAGTAGACCAACGCACCAAAGATACCCAGGCCGTAGATGGCACCACCAGCCGCGGTGCCGGAATTGTTGCTCACTCTCGATCCCGCCCTTCGTCGGCGCTTAT
>DATHUM010000143.1:0-3069 GCA_035462225.1 Jiangellaceae bacterium
GTCGTGATCCCGCAGCCACTGCCGGGCCGCTTCGAGGTCGTCGAATGATCGGCCGCGACGATGGCCGAGGTCCCGCATGATGGTCCGCACACAGCTGAGCCGACTGCCCCAGTAGTACAGATCTGGTGCTACAGCCACGAAGCCTTCGCTGGCCAGCCAATCGGCCTGCGCCCGAAGATCGTCGCTCATGCCGGTGAAATCGTGGATCACCACGACCCCAGGCCACGGGGAAGGCGTGGCCGGCACGGCCGAGTACGCCGGCATCAGGCCGCGACCGGACGGGATCTGCACCTGCGATATCGCGTCCACGCTGCATTATCGTCCTCGGCCCTGCTCGACCAGAATCTGCACTTCACAGACGGCGATTGCGGAGAGGCCTGGCAGGTCCGCTCAGCCCGTGCTCCGTCTCGGTGGCCGGCTGCTGGGTCTCGTGACGGTTGCGAGTCGTACGACTCAGTGGAGACCGATGGCGAAGCCGACCGACAGTCAGAGGTAGATGGAGGCCAGCAGCAGTACGTCTGGAAGGTTCGTCATCTACGACGTCTGGAAGGTTCGTCATCTGCGACGTCTGGAAGGTTCGTCATCTACGCAAGGACCGGCTGCCGTCAGCACGGACGGAGCCTGATGGCCACACACCCGCGCTCATCTCGGCATGTTCGGGCGGTGGGCGAGTTCGTATGCTCGGCGTACTTGCGGCTTAAGGCTCAAATGGCGGCGGGGTGGCGGACCTGGCGGAAACGAGGCGGGTCGTTACCAGAGTCCGGTCTCGCGGGGGTCGGTGCTTTGGTCCTTGACTGCGCGGGCCGTAGGACCCTGCTTGGTCTGGGGCCGCAAGCGGATCGTTGACACAAAGGACACCTTGCCTGGCCCTTGAGTTGCTGCGGACATGGTTACTCCAGACTCGCGTGCCAAGCGCAGCAGGCCACTGCCGGGTCCGAGCCGATAGGAGGCTCCCAATGCAAGTACTCCACCACACCAGATCGCCGGGACGGGCTGCGGCCCGCGCCGGGCCCGTCACGCGGGCTGGAAAGCCTGCCGGCCGTTTCCTGCTGCACGTAGCGGAGATGTGCATGGTCATGTGTGCCGGCGGAATCATCCTCAGTGTGCTGTTCTTCCAGGGCGCTGCGGTACTGGGGTACACGAATCTGCCACAAACGGCTCCGGAGCTTTCGGTCATCGTCATCGCCATCAACCTGACGGTGCCCATGGCTGCCTGGATGCGGTACCGGGGGATGGATTGGCAACCCACGCTGGAGATGGCCATCCCGACGATGGCCACCGGCCTGCTGCTGGTTGCGGCGTACTGGCTCGACGTGGTCGCCAAGGGCAGCCTCATTGAGATCCAGACCAGCCTGGCATGCCCGGTGATGGTCGCCGTCATGCTGCTTCGGTTCCGCTTGTACTCGGCGCCACATGCAGCCCATCACGTCCACGCGTCGTGAACTGTCGGCCGGATTGCCGGCGGATGGGCACACGCCCGTCTCCTGCTCACACAACCGATCATGACTCCGGCCGCACATCAACAGCGCAGCGAATAGGGGAGTGGGGTCGTTCCACATCTTGAACCCGGCGGAGACCACGTTGACGCAGCGAGCTGGCGCGCCGGCGCGTAGCAGGGGGAGAAGTTCGGCGGTGAGCGCGGACGGGCCGACGAAGTTCATCGCCAGCGTCGCCTCGTAGCCGTCGGGGGTCTCCCACCGGTCGGGTACAGGCCGCCGACATTGTTGATCAGCAGGTTCAGTCGAGGGACCGCCGCGCGGACGCGGTCGGCCAGGTCCCGGTTGCCGCCCATTCACCGTTCACCTGCCGGTGACGTTGCCGGGTCTGCTCCCTCGGCCAGCCATTGTTTGAGCCACCAGCTGCTCACTGTGCCCTCGCGGAGGAACGGGTCGTCGGTGACCAGCTGCTCGGCCCGGGCTGGGGTGTCCGCCTCGAAGGTGATCAGCCCTCCGGACCGGTCGGCGAACGGACCGCCGAGGTATGCCGAGGGCGCCAGCCGGTGCCAATACGCCGCATGCCGAGGCGCGACCTCGCCGACGCGGTCGGTGTCTTCCGCCATCAGGTAGAAGAACAGGAATCGCATCGCTGCACCCGTCCCGGCGTGTGTCAACTCGACTTGTTCTCAAGGTACCCGCCGGAAAGTCCCGGAACCCCGACCAGCCACGGACCGGCGGCGAACCTGTGCCGGCCGCCGGTGTGAGACAGAGAAGCCGCCTCGTGGTGGGAGTGGCAGATCCGGAGTCCGTTGCCGACACGGCCCAGTGTGGAGGACGAACGGCCCTTGCGTTGAGGGCCCGCGGGTTGCACGCTAGCCGCGAGGTATGTCTTGTGACGAACCGCACCGGCGGCGCCGCCGTCAACACACGCCGGCCGTACCAGGTCCAGCGGGTCCCGCGCGGCCGGCAGGTGATCCTGGACGTGCTGGCCGGTGCCGCGCGGCGTTACCCGGTGCACGCGCTAGTGGAGTTCGACGTCACTGTTGCCGAGCAACGGCTGCGCGACGGCGGCGGGGCGGTGTCGTGGACCGGGTTCGTGGTGGCGACGGTGGCCAGGGCGGTCGCGGCCCATCCGGAAGTGAACGCCAGGCGCGCCGGAGGTCGCCTGCTGCTCTTCGACCGGGTCGACGTCGCGGCAACCGTCGAGCGGTCTGTGGACGGGGCGCTGGTTCCGGTCGCCGTTTCGGTGCGGAACGCCGACCGGAAGTCCGGCCAGGCCATCACCGAGGAGTTGCACCGAGCCAAGACTCGCCGAGCCCCCGAGGCACCGCGTGGCCGGCGGTCCGGTCTGGCGATGCTTCCGAGCCCGGTACGGCGCCGGCTGCTGCGGCTCGCGGGCCGCAGCCCAGCCGTGGCAGCCCGGTTCGGCCCACCGGTCGGCGTCACCTCGCTGGGCATGTTCGCGGCCGGCGGTGGCTGGGCGATCCCGATAGCGCCGCTGACGGTCACCGTCACGGTCGGCGCCGTTACGCCCCGGCCGATGGTGATCGACGGACAGGTGGTGGCGCGGTCGATGCTGCCGCTGACCGTCACCTTCGACCACTCGGTCGTCGACGGTGCCCCCGCGGCCCGG
>DATHUM010000144.1:0-3513 GCA_035462225.1 Jiangellaceae bacterium
AGGAGCGTGAACCCGGTCCTCGCAGCGACACGTACCGTGTCTACGACGACGACGTATGGGGCGCGATCACCAGGCACCGGCTGCCGATGCTCGACCGCTGGGCCGATGGGCTGTCCGACGGCTTGGAGCGCCTGGATCCGAACGGGCGCGGGTGGCGGCGGTTGCGCGAGACGCAGGCCTACTTCGAGTTCGTCCGGGAGGAGAGCGCCGGCCTCATGGAGCGCTGGGCCGAGCGCCGCCGCAAGCTCTTCGAGGAAAACGACTCACGCTGATCATGCAAAACGACTCACGTTGATCATGCAAAAGCGGGGCGACACGCCGACGTGCGACGTTCGTGCCGCCCGTGCGGAACCCAAATGCACGGCGTGTCGCCCCACTTTTGCATGATCAGCGCGAGGCGGACAGGAGGCCGCGGCGCTTGAGCAACGGCTCGATCTGCGGATCGCGCCCGCGGAACGCCCGGAACTGCTCCATCTCCTCGACGCTGCCACCACGCGACAGCAATGTCGATCGGAACCAGTCGCCGTTCTCTCGTCGCATGCCGCCGTTCTCCTTGAACCACTCAACGCTGTCGGCGTCGAGTACCTCGCTCCAGATATACGAGTAGTAGCCGGCGCTATAGCCCCCGGAGAAGATATGGGCGAAGTAGGTGCTCCGGTACCGAGGCGGCACGGGCGCGAACGCGACCCCGGCGCGCTCGAGCGCGGCGGCTTCGAACGTCGCGACGTCGTCGGGAATGTCCTCGGGTGCCAGCCGGTGCCAGGCCTGGTCCAAGAGCGTCGCGGCAAGGTACTCGGTAGTGCGGAAGCCCTCACCCCACTGCCGCGAGGCCAGAAGCCGATCGAGCAGGTCGCCTGGCATCGGTTCGCCGGTGCGGTAGTGCTTGGCGAAGTTCGCCAGCACCTCGGGCCAGACCTGCCACATCTCGTTGACCTGTGACGGATACTCGACGAAGTCTCGCGCCACGCTGGTGCCAGCGAACCGCGGGTACTTGACGTCGGAGAACAATCCGTGCAAGGCGTGCCCGAACTCGTGGAACGCGGTGCGGACCTCGTCGAAGGTGAGGAGCGCCGGCTCGCCGGCGGGCGGCTTCGGGATGTTGAGGTTGTTGATCACTACTGGCTTGGTGCCGAGCAGTCCGGACTGCTGGACGAAACTGCTCATCCAGGCGCCGCCGCGCTTGGACTCGCGGGTGAAGTAGTCGCCGATGAACAGCCCGAGCGCGGAGCCGTCCGCGTCGAAGACCTCGAACGCGCGGGCCTCCGGGTGATAGGTCGTCAGGTCCGGCCGTTCGGTGAAGGTGAGCCCGTACACCTTCCCGGCGGCGTAGAACACGCCGTCGTGCAGCACCCGTTCGAGCTCGAAGTACGGGCGCAGGTCGGCCGCGTCGATGTTGAACTTAGCCTTGCTGACCCGCTCGGAGTAGTACGCCCAGTCCCACGGCTCAATGGTGAATCCGCCACCTTCGCCGTCGACGACGGCCTGCAGCTGAGCGGCCTCGGCTCGGGCATTCGCCATCGCGGCCGGCACCAGCTTGCCGAGCATCGGGTCGAGCACCTCGGGGCTGGCCGCGGTCCGGTCGGCGAGTACGTACGTCGCGTGATTCGGGTAGCCCAGCAGCCGGGCGCGTTCGGCCCGCAGCGAGGCCATCTTCAGCACAATCGCCGCATTGTCGTACTCGTTTCCCTTGTTCCCGCGGCCGAGCGAGGCCTGCATGATCCGTTTGCGAACCGCGCGGCTGGTAAGGGACGCCAGCGCCGGGTGTCCGGTCGGCAGCACCAACTCGAGCACGTACTTGCCGTCCAGACCGCGCAAGCGAGCCGCCTCGGCGGCCGAGGCGACCGCGGCGTCGGACAGGCCGTCCAGTTCGGCAATGTCGTCCAGCACGATGGCGCAGTCGTTGGTGTCAGCAAGCAGGTTCTGCTCGAAGGTCGTCGACAGGGCCGAAAGCTCTTCGTTGATCGTGCGGAGCCGAGCCTGATCCGGTGCCTCGAGTTCGGCACCGGCCCGCACGAAGTCGGTGTGATACCGCTCGAGCAGGCGGTATGTTTCGGCGTCCAGCTCCAGTGAATCGCGGCTGTCGTACAGCCGCTTCACCCGCGAGAACAGGTCCGCGTTCAGATAGATGGCGTCCGAGTGCGCTGCCAGCCGCGGTGCCAGGTCGGCCTCGATGCGCTGCAGGTTCTTGTTGGTGTCGGCCGACGTCTGGTTGTGGAAGACGGCGGAAACCCGCTCGAGCAGCCGACCGGATCGCTCCAGAGCCACGAGCGTGTTCTCGATGGTCGGCGGCTCGGTCGCGCTGGTTATCCCAGCGATTTCGTGCAGTTGCTCGGCCATGCCCCGCTCGAACGCCGGCCCGTAGTGCTCTTCGCGGATGTCCGCGAACGGCGGAAGCTGGTACGGCAGGTCACTGGGGGAGTAGAACGGGTTCTCGTCGAGCGCCATGCCGCCACCCTGCCACGGCGGTGTGTCCGCTGGCACATCGGGCCGAGGTCGGGCACAATGATCCACGTTGGCCGGTTCTGCTCAGGATCCCGAGGCCGCAGGGGAAGGCGTCCCTCGGACCCTGAGATGGAGGCACCGGTGACAACACGTGGCGTTCTGTACGTCCACGCCGCTACGTCGGCGCTGTGTCCGCACATTGAGTGGGCCGCGGCCGGCGCGCTTGGTGTGCGCGTAAGCCTGCACTGGATACCTCAACCCGCTGCGCCGGGCATGTACCGCGCTGAGCTGTCCTGGCAGGGCGAGCCCGGCACGGGCGCGAAGCTGGCGTCGGCCCTGCGGGGTTGGATGCACCTTCGGTTCGAGGTGACCGAGGAGCCGAGCGCGGGGCATGAGGGTGCGCGATACTCGTACACACCGGAGCTCGGCGTCTTTCACGCCACGACAGGCGTGCACGGCGACATCATGATCCCCGAGGACCGGCTCAAGGCCGCTTTGCTCAAGGCCTCGCTGGGCGAGGTCGACCTCCAGGACGAGCTGCGCCGCCTGCTGGGCGGGCCGTGGGACGACGAACTGGAGCCCTTCCGGTACGCAGGCGAGGGCGCGCCGGTGCGGTGGTTGCACCAGGTCGTGTGACACGCCATCTCGGATTCTGAGCACATGTGACACGACTCTTCCCATGTCGACGTGTCGAGAGTAAGGTCACGGATTAGTCAAGCTTCCCAAGCGTGGCCGCTCCGGCACCGGTGACTCCCCGGCCCGGTGATCCGGGACACTCAGCGGCCTCACCACGGCGGCGCCCCGGCCGATTCTGCGGCTGGGGCGCCGGTTTTTTTTGGGGGCTGATCCCGTCGGTGCTGCGTGCAACCGGGCACTTTGCTCGAGCGTCCTCAGTGGCAAGAACCCGGGACAACCGGGTCGCGCCGGCGGGCCCACCGGCGCGACCGCCACTCTTCAGGAGGTCACGATGACCAGACGGCAACGGATGCGCAGGACCTTGGTGGCGGTCGCTGCAACGGTAGTGCTCCCGCTCGGTCTGCTGGTGGCGGCGCCACCGGCTCAGGCGGCCGG
>DATHUM010000145.1:0-4485 GCA_035462225.1 Jiangellaceae bacterium
GTCCTCGCGGGCGCGCCCGCCGTACTCGCTGCCGATGCCATCACCTCGACCGCTTGGGGGCCGGCCATCTCGGTCATCCCAGGAGAACCGGCTCTGGCGGTGCGCAACACGGACGGCAAGCTGGGCGAGCACCGATTGCGCACGGCCCTCAAAGGGCTCCCGGACATCGACTTGATCATCATCGACTGCCCGCCCAACCTCGGCCCGCTGACCACCAACGCTCTCGCAGCCAGCGACCTGGCCCTCGTCGTCACCGAGCCGACCATGTTCTCCGTCGCGGCCGCCCACCAATCATTGGCCGGCATCGACCTGGTCCGCCAACGCTTCAACCTCCGGCTACAGCCGGCCGGCCTGGTGATCAATCGGGCCCGGCTGCGGTCGCTCGAGCATCGCTTCCGGATCGACGAGCTGCTGGCGGCCTACCGGGATCTCGTTCTCATCCCGGTACTGCCCGAGCGATCGGCCATCTCGCAGGCCCAGGGCGGCGGAAGAGCGATCCAGAGCTGGCCGACATCGGGCGCCCGGGAGGTAAGCCGCATTTTCGCGAGCTACCTCGAGCGCCTGCTGACCTCGAAGGCACGAGTAGCCCCACTGACGAGAGGCGTACGATGAACCCCCTGCCGCAGCCGCGACCCGCACTCCGCCGCTCCGACGACGGCACCGTTCAACTCGTCGGCCGGCCCGAATCGTCCCTCGCCGTCGATGTGACCAAGGTCCAGAAGAAGGACAACGTCGACGAGGTCCAGCTGGTCGTGACGATTTCCAAGCGGGTTCGCAAGCAGCTGCGCCGCAAGGCCGAACGGTACGGATGGACGGCCGAACAAGCCGCGGCGCACGTCCTGCGCACCTGGGCCGACCGCTGAGGCACTCGCCGGCCACGGCTGATCAGGTGCCCTCCACCCAGTGACCCTTGGCCATCACGGCCTGGAGCGCAAAGGTCTCGTCGAGCACGACCAGGTCGGCATCGAGCCCGGCCCGGAGTTCACCAACCTGCTCGGACAGGCCGAGCAAGCGTGCGGGCGTGGCCGAGGCCATCCGGACGGCGTCCTGAACGGCGACACCCGCCTGGACCACGAACCGGAACGCTCGGTCCATCGTGAGTGTGCTGCCGGCGATCGCGCCACCGTCGACGAGCCTCGCGACACCGTCGACCACCCGGACGGCGAGCTCACCAAGTACGTAGTCCCCGTCTCCGACGCCAGCGGCGTCCATCGCATCGGTGACCAGCACCACTCGCTCGACGCCGGCCGCGGCGATCGCCATCCGGACGATCGCCGGGTGCAGGTGGACACCGTCACAGATCAACTCGACGGTGACCCGCTCGTCCTCGAGTAGGGCGGGGATCGGCCCGGGCTCGCGATGGTGCACCGGTCGCATCGCATTGAACAGGTGGGTAGCCACCGTTGCACCAGCGCCGATCGCGGCCCTTGTCTCGTCGTACGACGCGTCGGTGTGGCCGACCGCCGCTCTCTCGCCCTCGCCGGCGAGCGTCGCCACCGCGTCGCCAGCGTGCTCCAGCTCGGCGGCGAGCGTGACCATCTTGATCGACCCGCGCCCGGCGTCCAGCAACTCGCGGACGACGCCGGGCTCCGGGTCGATCAGCAACGCCGGATCGTGCGCTCCGCGACGCTTCGCGGCCAGGAACGGCCCCTCGAGATGGATACCGGCCAGCACGCCGTCTTCGACCAGATCCGCCAGCGCGGAAACCGCCGCTCCCAGCGCGCCCGGTGTCCCGGAGACCAGGCTCGCCATCGTGGTTGTGGTGCCATGACGCCGGTGCATCGCCGCAGCGGCGATCGCCTGGTCCTGATCGCCCGCGACGTATGACGCCCGGCCGCCGCCGTGTACATGGATATCGACGAACCCCGGTACGACCCAAGCCCCGTCCAGCTCGCGATCGGGCGGCTGCGGAGGTCGGCCGGTTCCGAGCCGCGCTATGGTCCGCCCGTCGGTCTGCAGCCAGCCCGCTGCCAGTACGCCGTCCGGAGTGACGATCTTTCCGCTCGATATCACGGTCACGGGTGTGCGCACCTCGCATTGAGATTGCCCGATCACGACCGGGCCACCGTACCGCCATACGCGGCCCGCTACCGTCTGCGGCATGGCGTTGACAGTGGACCACCGTTTCCGCGGGCCTTCGGATTCGGGGAACGGCGGCTACGTGTGCGGCCTGCTGGCATCGAAGGCGGCCCCGGAACGCACCGGATTCGGAGTCGTCGTGACACTGCGCAGGCCACCACCGCTGGACACCCCGCTCGCTGTGGTGTCCGAGGGCGACGGGCTTCGGCTCATGCACGGGGACTCCTTGGTCGCCGAGGCCGCCCGTTCACGGCTCGACGTCGCCGCCGTCACGCCGGTCGACGCAGCGACGGCCAAGGAGGCCTCTCGGCACTATCCCGGCTTCGGCAAGCACCCGTTTCCACAGTGTTTCGTCTGCGGCCCGGACCGCGATCCGGGCGACGCCCTTCGGCTGTTCCCCGGCAGGCTCGGCGATGGCCGGACGGCCTGCGTCTGGAGCCTTACTGACGAGTTCGCCGGCCGGCCGGAGCTCGTCTGGGCGGCGCTCGACTGCCCCGGCGGGTGGTCGGCCGAGATCGAGGGTCGGCCGATGGTGCTCGGGCGGATGACCGCCCTCGTCGATGCATTGCCCGAGGGTGGCGAAGAGTGCGTCGTTATGGGCCAACTGCTGGGCTCAGAAGGCCGCAAAACCTGGACGGCGTCGACGGTGTACGGCACCGACGGCCGAGAACTGGGACGGGCTCACGCGACCTGGATCTCCATCACATGAACGGTCCGGCGCCGATCCTTGAACCGCTCAGCGTGCGTACAGGTAGATCAGTTCGATGGCGGCCAGGCTGAGCACCAGGACTGTGACAGCGGCGGGCAGGCGGGCGTCCGGAAGCGGGGTCGCCGATTCCAGGGCGCGGTGAGAGATCCGGTACCTGCGACCGGCCGCAACGATGACGGTGACCGCAAGCGGCAACGTGATGACCGTGAAGATGACGGTGACCACGCCGAGCTCGCCGACCGTGATGCGAGAGGCCAGCAGGACGGCGACGAGCAGCGCCAGGCCGGTTCGGGTCCAGGCCAGCGCCGTACGTTCGTTCTGCAGTCCTGGATCGAATGGAGTCTCCATGGCAGCCGTCAGGTGGTGACGATGGCGACGACGGTGACGGCGCCCACCACGACCAAACCGAAGGCCAGCAGCGGGATAAGGGTTGGCGACGGCAGCGGGCGGGATTCCCGGAGGGCCAGTTCGGCTCTAGCCCACCGCACGAAGGCGCCGCCGCTCGCGATACTCCCGAGCACTACCAGGACGGTCACCAGGATGCGTCTGGTGTTGTCATCGGCTGGAACGGACAATCCTTCGAGCGCCACCCCGGTGGCGAGCAGGGCCAACCCAGTCCGGATCCAGGCGAGGAACGTGCGCTCGTTGGCGAAGGTGAACCGTGGGTCCGGCTCCTCACCGCGTCCATACACTCGATTCGGCCACCGGCGTGCGCCGCCGTCGCCGCCAAGCCCGTTGTCGACGTCCACGACGTGCCAGCATGTCAGGTTCGCAAGGAGCCGGGCGACACTTAGCGCCGGGCGGCGCTCAAAACCTGCGGGGTGGTGGTTGCGCCCGACAGGCTCGCTCGTTTCCGCCGCGCGGTACCGCGTCCGTGTAACTCCTTACTGGCAGGACTCAGACGCGGATGGCCGCGCCGCCAGCGGTCCACGCGGCCTGGACGCCAAGGAACCGGCCGATGTCGGCGACCTCTGTGTCGATGCCGGATCGCATATCGTCGGCGAGCGCACCGAAGGGCCGCACGGTGATGTTCATCGTGCCGGGACGGCGGACGGCCTCCCAGGTGCCGACGGCCTGGCCATCGGCCACGACCGTCGGCATGACGTACCCTCCGCCGGTCCACACCGCATGGGCGTACTGGGACGGCACTATCAGCTCTCGGGTCCGGTAACCCAGCAGGTATGGGTCGAAGTGCGGCAGCAGTCGAACGGCGGACCGCATGGGAACCCTGGGCACTTCGGCCGAACCGAGAGTGCTCCACGCCTGACGGGCGTCTACCGCCGGCAGTCCCGCCCATGCCGCGAGGTCGCGGGCGTCGGTTGGGCCGTACGCTGCCCGGTAGCGGCGGGCCAACTCGCCCAATGCCTTGGTCCGGGTACGCCGCTCAGACCTGGGTTCGCGAGCGACCCACGTCGGTTCATGGCCACGGTCGGGCCCGAAGCACACTCGTCCGCTCAACGCCGCGTGGCGGATCAGGTGGATGCCACGCTGGCCGCTCGAGTCGATGCCGGCCGATTCGAGGGCGTCGAACAGTTCCGTCCGGGATCGGGGCTGGCCGTCGTCAAGAGCCCGGCTCAGCACCCCCGACGAACGAAGCACTGTCTCGTCGTCGAGCCCCAGCTCGCTGCGCCGGCGCGCCGTCCGCGCGATGATCGTCTGGCGGACCAGGCCCAGCAACCAGTCCAGATCGTCGGACG
>DATHUM010000146.1:0-3805 GCA_035462225.1 Jiangellaceae bacterium
CTCTGATGGCAGTGCATTCCGGAGCCGTTGTCGCCGAAGATCGGCTTGGGCATGAAGGTGACCGAACGACCGGCCGCCCGCGCCGTGTTCTTGACGATGTACTTGTACTTCATCAGGTTGTCGGCCTGCGTGAGCAGCGTGTCGAACCTGATGTCGATCTCGGCTTGGCCGGCGGTGCCGACCTCGTGGTGCTGCATTTCGACCTCGATGCCGGATGCCATCAGGTTCTTGAGCATCTCCGAGCGCAGGTCGGTCAGGTGGTCCATCGGCGGAACCGGGAAGTAGCCCTGCTTGTAGCGGGGCTTGTAGCCGAGGTTGCCGCCCTCTTCCGCGCGGCCGGTGTTCCAGGCGGCTTCGACCGAGTCGATGTAGTAGTAACCGGACCTCTGGTTCGTCTCGAACCGGACGTCGTCGAAGATGTAGAACTCTGCCTCCGGGCCGAAGTACGCGGTGTCGCCGATGCCGGTGCTCTTCAGGTAGGCCTCGGCCTTGGCCGCGATGTTGCGAGGGTCGCGGGAGTACGGCTCGTCAGTGAACGGATCGACGATGAAGAAGTTGATGACCAGCGTCTTGTGCTGGCGGAAGATGTCGAGGTAGGCGCTCGTCGGGTCGGCGATGAGCTTCATGTCCGACTCGTGGATCGCCTGGAAGCCCCGGATCGACGACCCGTCGAACATCAGCCCTTCGGCGAGGGTGTCAGCAGTGAACGTCCCTGCCGGAACGGTGAAGTGCTGCATGATGCCCGGAAGGTCACAGAATCGGACGTCGATGAACTCGACGCCCTCGTCCTTGACGAACTTCAGCAGCTCGTCGCCGTTGGTGAACATTCAGCCTCCTAGGCCCGGTGGTGCCGAGCGGTCCGGTGTCTAGCTACTCGCTTGCAATGGACCGTAAGAGCACGCGGTTTCTCGGCTGTGTCCCGAGTGTTTCGCCCGTGTTACGTCACGGCAGTGCAAATTTCACCTAGTCGACACAGTAGCCTGACGCGGTGACCAGCGGGGACGGAAGCCAGGCACCGACGGCTCGACACGACCTTCCCGCGGAAGGGCCGGGTTCGCCGGCCGGGTGGGGGCGGCGGTTCGTCGCGCTGCTCGTCGACTGGGCCATCGGCAACGCCATCGCCTTCCTGTTCGCCGGCCCGGCCGTCTGGGATCGGGAACGTGGCCTGGTGTGGCTGCCTCTGCTGTGCTGGTTCGTGCTGGTGTGGCTGTTCACCTCGTTCACCGGCGCCAGCCTCGGGCAGTGGCTGCTGCGGTTGCGGGTCATTCGGCTCGACCGGCGGCGGGTCGGCCCCTGGATCGGGTTCATCCGTACCGCCTTGATCGCCCTGGTGATCCCGCCACTGATCTTCACACCGGACCGGCGCGGCCTGCATGACCTGATCGCGGGAACTGCGTGCGTGAACGGGCCTCGGTCAGCAGCCTGAAGCGTTCTCCACGGGTGGGCGGCCCAGCAGGCGTATCGGTGCTCTACCACCCGCACGCGCCTGGTACGGCACCCACAGGCATGCTGAACGTGATCGACCGGCGGCTCAGCGTTGTTGGGGTGTGCCGCCGCGCGGGATCTTCAGGCCCTTGGGCAGCGGACCCTTGGGCATCGGGACCGGCTGCGTGCCGAGTGCCCGCAGCCGCGAGCGCAACTCGGTGATCTCGGCGCCGCGGAGCTGCCGCGGTAGCTTGCGGACCTGCCGGGCGAGCTTCGGCAGGGGGATCTCGTTCTCGCCGCGCCCGACGATGATCTCGTGAATCGGTGTCTCGGGGGAGACCCGGGCGTGCCGGCGCTTCTCCTGGTTGAGCAGGTTCGTCAGGCGCTGGTGCGAGGTTCCTTCGCCGACGAGGATGATGCCCGGCTTGCCGACGGCGCGGTGCACGACGTCCTGATGCTTGTTGGTGGCGACCACCGGAGTGGTGTCCCAGCCACGCCGCAGCGTTCCCAATGCGGCCATGGCGGCGCCCGGCTGGCCCTCAATCTGGGCGTAGGCGGCCCGCTCGGCCCGGCGTCCGAAGATCAGCGCACCGACCAGCAGGGCCATCGGCAGGCCCATCACCGGGTACAGGATGCGCCGGTCGAGGATGAAACCGAGGGCGACGAACACGCCGAGCGTCACGAGGATCGCAGCCAGGGTGACCCAACCGATCCAGCGGTCGCTCCGCCTGGCCATCTTGTACGTGCTCTTGATCTGAGCGATGCGGCCGGGCTTCTTCTCGGCAGACTCCTGCTGCGCGTCCTTGCGTGCCATGCCCGACAGGTTAGTTGCCCGCCCCCGCGCCGCCGAAATCGCCGCGCTCGGTCAACACCAGCGGGCCGTCCTCGGTGATCGCCACAGTGTGTTCGCTGTGCGCCCCGCGCGAACCGTCGACGCTGCGCAGGGTCCAACCGTCGCGGTCGGTGAAGATCGCCTGCGAGCCGGCCAGCAGCCACGGCTCGATCGCGATCACCAGCCCGGCGCGCAGCGGCAGGCCCCGGCCGGGCCGCCCGTCGTTCGACACCGGAGGGTCGCCGTGCATCGTGCGACCCACGCCGTGCCCGCCGAACTGGGTGTTGGGCTCATAACCGGCCGCCCGCGCCACGTCTCCGATGGCGGCCGAGATATCGCCCATCCGGTTTCCGGCGACGGCCATCTTGACGGCCGCGGCCAGCGCGGTCTCGGTCACTTCGATAAGCCGCAGATCCTCGTCCCGGGGTGTTCCGACGACCAGGCTGACCGCGCTGTCGGCCACCCAGCCGCCGACCGATGCGGCGAAGTCGATCGAAAGTAGGTCGCCGTCGCGGAGCCGGTAGTCGTACGGGCGGCCGTGCAGAACGGCGTCATTGACCGAGGTACACAGGACCTTCCCGAACGGGTAGGCGCCGAACGTGGGGTGATAGTCGACGTAGCACGAGGACGCGCCGCGCTCGCGGATCATCTCCTGGGCGAGCGAATCCAAGTCGAGCAGGTTGACGCCTACGTCGGCGGCCTCGGCGACGGCGGTGAGCACTTGGGCCACGAAGCGTCCGGCCGGCCGCATGGCCTCGATCTCGGCCGGCGTGCGGAGCTCGATCACTGGACGGCCGCCGCAGCGGCGCGCGCCTCCATCGCCTGCCGATACAGCCGGCCGGCCCGGTACGATGAGCGGACGAGCGGCCCGGACATCACACCGGCGAAGCCGATCTGCTCGGCCTCCTCGCGAAGCTCGACGAACTCCTCGGGCTTGACCCAGCGCTCGACCGGGTGGTGCCGCGGGGACGGCCGCAGGTACTGGGTGATGGTGATCAGATCACAGCCGGCCGAGTGCAGGTCGACAAGTGCCTGGGAGATCTCCTCGCGGGTCTCACCCATGCCGAGGATGAGGTTCGACTTGGTGATCATCCCGGCGTTGCGGCCCATCGTGAGGACCTCGAGCGAGCGCTCGTAGCTGAAGGCCGGCCTGATCCGGCGGAAGATCCGCGGCACCGTCTCGACATTGTGGGCGAACACCTCGGGATCGGCGTCGAAGACCTGCTGCAGCAGCTCGGCCTTGCCGGAGAAGTCGGGGGTCAGGATCTCGACGCCGGTGCCAGGGTTCAGGGCATGGATCGCGCGCACGGTCTCGGCGTAGAGCCAGGCGCCCTCGTCGTCAAGATCGTCCCGCGTGACACCGGTGACGGTTGCGTACCGCAGCCCCATCGCCTGGACGGACTCGGCCACCCGGCGCGGCTCGTCGCGGTCGAGCGGGTCGGGTTTGCCGGTGTCGATCAGGCAGAAGTCGCACCGCCGGGTGCAGTGGTCACCACCGATGAGGAAGGTGGCCTCGCGGTCTTCCCAGCACTCGAAGATGTTCGGGCA
>DATHUM010000147.1:0-1992 GCA_035462225.1 Jiangellaceae bacterium
GATCGTCGACACGGGTATCCAGACGAATCACCCGGATCTCAACGTCGTCGGCGGGTACAACTGCTCGACCACCAACCGGAGCGCCTGGCGCGACGTGCAGGGTCACGGCACGCATGTCGCCGGCATCGTGGGCGCGAAGGACAACACGTCCGGTGTGGTCGGCGTTGCCCCGGGTGCTCGGCTGTGGGCCGTCAAGATCCTCAACGACGATGGGTACGGCCTGCTCTCCTGGTATGTCTGCGGGCTCGACTGGATCCTTGCCCAGCGCGACCCGGCGAACTCCAGCCGGCCGCTGTTCGAAGTCGCCAACATGAGCGTTGCGAAGAAGGGCGACGACGAGGCCGACTGCGGTGCAAAGCAGAAGGATGTTCTCCACCTCGCGATCTGCCGCGTGGTGACCGGCGGGATCACCGTCGTGGCCGCTGCCGGCAACGACCGGATGAGCGCAGCGCACTGGGTGCCCGCCGCCTACAACGAGGTCATCACCGTCTCGGCGCTGGCCGACACGGACGGCAAGCCCGGCGCTCTTGGCGGCAAGCTGTGCTACTCGTGGGGCTCGTACGACTCCGACGACACGTTCGCCAACTTCAGCAACTACGGCGGAGACATCGACCTCATCGCGCCCGGTAAGTGCATCTGGTCGACCAAGATCGGCTCGAACTACGGCTACATGTCCGGAACGTCCATGGCCACGCCACATGTCGCCGGCGCCGTTGCGCTGTACAAGGCGAGCCGCCCGGCCGCCAATCCGAAGGAGGTCAAGGAGGCCCTCCAATACCTGGGCAATCTGAACTGGAGGACGTCGACGGATCCCGACTCAACTCACGAGAAGCTGCTTGACGTGTCCAAGCTCGGGCCACTCGGGACCTTCTCGCTGGCAGCGCCGACGGCGGGCGACATTCCGGAGACAGGTGGCAGCGTCAGCGTCCCAATCACGATCAACCGCAGTTCCACATTCTTCGAGCGTGTCCGCCTCTACCTGGCCGGGATCCCGGATGGCTGGACGGCCAAGCTGGACCGCTCGAACGTGTTCGGCTGGTCGGCCAAGTCGGCAGTCCTGACCGTGACGGCGCCGGCCTCGACGCCAGCCGGCACCTACGAGATCACCGTCAAGGGTCTGAACCAGACGCGGGTCCACAGCACGAAGGCGACGTTCACGGTCGGCAAGGACATCCCAACCGCCGTTGCTCCGACGTCGGCCAAGGTCAAGACGGACGTCGCGTTGAATGCCAGCTCGGCGGCCACCGTGATCTCCTGGCCCGCCGCAACGGACCTGTCGAGCTCGATCAACCGCTACGAGTTCCAGTACAGCCGCAACGGCGGTGCCTGGACGGGGACCATCGCCACCTCGGGGTCGGTCCGCAAGGTGACGAAGAACCTCGCCCTCGGCAGCTCCTACCTGTTCCGGGTGCGCGCGCGCGACGCCGCCGGAAACTGGAGCGCCTGGTCCGCGACCACGGTGCCGTACCGCCTTACGCACACCAACGACCGCAGTCCGGCGCTGAGCTACAAGGGCACGTGGAGCAAGGTGACCTCGTCGTCGGCCACGTCGGACACGCTGATGAGCACGACCCGCAATGGAGCCACGGTCCGCTACACGTTCACCGGCAAGGGGATCGCGGCGGTGCTGCCGCGAAGTTCGTCCCGGGCGTGGGTCGAGGTTCGTATCGACGGCACGCTCGTCGGCACATACAGCCTGCGGTCCTCCACGACGAAGGCCCGCCAGGTCGTGTTCTCGCGCAGGTGGTCCTCGGTGGCAACCCGCACGATCGAGTTGCGCGCGGTGACCAGCAGCACGCGGAAGCTCGTCAGCCTGGACGCCTTCATCGTCACTCGCTAGGCGCGCTGCTGCGAGGCGATCGCGATGCCCGGCCCCCGGCCGGGCATCGAGCGTGCTTGCCCGCGTGCGCTATGGTGACCGTCCCGGCTCCGGCGGCCCGGGTAGGCGCCGGCTGCGTCGGGTGGAATGACGAGGTTTCGTTGCGTGGCGCG
>DATHUM010000148.1:0-12887 GCA_035462225.1 Jiangellaceae bacterium
CGGGGATCGGGCTCAGTGGCTGTAGGAGAAGCCGCCGGTTTCTCACCCGGACCTCCGCGCCGGCCCCCATGAGGAGTCTGATGAAGACATTGGTCATCGGCCCAGGCGCAAGGCCGTACCATCCGCAGAGGTCCGCCCACACCTCGGGGCGCGCGACCACGTCGCGACGGAAGAGGTACTCGGGAAGCCCGAGCAGGTGTCGCATGATCGCCCACGCAAGTGGTGTGGGGGCACCGCGCGCGTCCAGCCCGCCCGTGTTGGACAGCACGACGACGCCGATGTCGGCGTCCGGGGCAAGCAGCAACTGCGCCAGGAAGCCGGACACGACGCCGTCCTTGCCCACGATGCGGTGACCACCGTCCCTGCTGAGGTCGAACGCGAGGCCCATACCGGGGATCCGGGGATCGGGTTGGAAGTGGGGCCGCAGCATCGTGGCGACGGTTTCGGGCTGAAGTATCGATCCAGTTCTGCTGCGCCCGCCACCCAGCAGGGCGGAGACGTAGTTCGTCATGTCCCGCATCGTCGAACAGATCCCGCCCCCTCCGGCTGTGGGTACGTCGCGCCAGGGAACCGGTTCGAGTCCGCGACGGCGCAGGACGTAGCCGGTCGCCAGCCGACCGAGCAGCCTCTCGGAGAGGATCAGGTCGCTGTGGTCCATGCCCAGGGGGTCGAAGACGTGATCAATTAGGTAGCGGTCGAGCGGTACGCCGGTTACGTCCTCGACCACCTGGCCCAGCGTCGCGAAGCCGTGGTTGCTGTACATCCACCTGGTGCCGGGCTCCACCTCCACCCTCAGCCCGCGACGGAGGTACTCGGCGAGGGCGCCAACGGGGCGGGGCGCCTGGACCCCTGAACCCAGTCGCGGTCGCAGCAGGTCGAAGGCACGAGGCCAGTAGCCGATGCCTGCGGTGTGGGTCAGGAGGTGCCGGAGAGTCACCGGCCCGAGCCTCGGCTTGGCCGAAACGAGGCGCAAGGTGCGCAAGTAACGGGCCACGGGTGCATCGAGATCCACCAGCCCCTGCTCCCACAGTTGCATCACGGCGACGGCGGTAAAGGTCTTGGTGACCGAACCGATCCGAAAGACGGTGTCCTCGGTCACCGGGTCCTTGGAGCCGGTGTCGGCCACGCCGTGTCCGTGGAACCAAACCAGATCGCCGCCGCGCACGACGCCTGCCGCCACGCCGGCGGATGGCCAGCGGTCGAGGACGTCTATGGTGATGTCACGGAGTCTCGACTCGTCGATCCGAGGCATGGGGGTCGGCGGTGCCACTTGGCCCAGGGCTGGTGCAGTTGTGGTCATTGTGCCGTGCTCCTTGTCGCTGACCCTGGGGCCGCCTCCTCACGGACGTCGATCGATGCTGAGGCGCCGACGGCCAAATCGAAGTCGGCCCACAACAACAGTGCTCTGCGACTACCGGGCGGCGCACGAGGCGACCGACCATTGCGGTAGGGTCCAACGACCCCTGGTCATGACGAGCGAGGAGTACGAGGCTCCAACCGCCGATGTATTCTGCGGCAGCCGCGCACCTAGAACAGCATGAGTTCGGTCACCACCGGGTCGATGTCCTCCTCCGCCGCTGGACCGATGGCACAGCAGGTCAGCGTTCCCGGTGCCACCTGCGTTCGGCCGGCGTCACGTATCCGCTCTACCGGCAGGCCGGCGGCTTCGGCCGCCGCGCACAAGTCCTCCAACTCCTCGGCGCCGTCGATCTTGAGCACTACCTTGGGTTGCCCATCGCGCATCCAGGCGGCGAATCGAGTTGTGTGCTGGTTACGGAGCGCCGCCGCGACGGCGGCGTGCGCCACCTGGGCCGCGATCTTCCCTTTGCTCATCCCGAGGTCACTGCGCACGACGAGGGCGAGCTTTGCCGGCATGTCCACGCACTCTAGACATCCCTCGACGATCGAGGCGACGATATGCCACGAATGTCTTGATATGCATCCACGCGAAGAGCAATGCCGATGTTTGACGACGGAATATCGCGGCATTAATTACAGGCCCGGAGTACGCGAACTCCGGACCTTACCCAGGGAGGAGCACCATGGAAATCGGTGGCATCATCTCGGCGATCGTCATCGGTCTGATCATCGGCGTTCTCGGCCGACTGGTACTGCCCGGCCGGCAGAACATCTCGGTCATCCTGACGATCCTGGTCGGAATCGTCGCAGCACTCGTCGGCACTGCTCTGGCCGGCGCTCTCGATGTGGCCGACACGGACGGCATCGACTGGATCGAGCTACTCCTGCAGGTTGTTCTGGCCGCTGTGGGTGTCGGATTGCTTTCGGCGATGAGGTCCCGCAGTCGGGCGCTGTAAGTCAGTCGTCATTCCGGGCCGTGTGCGGACCGCCGCACGCGGCCCGGACCGACTGCGGGCCTTGACCGGTAGGGGGCGATCGACTCGATGCTGCTATGCGTCCTCGATACGACTCGCCGACCTTCGGCCCTACCGCGGCTCGTGAGCCGGTGCGATCGTGAAGTCGGAGCCTGCGGACGTCTGTCGATGAGTCGGAGAGGAGGATTCGATGGATCAGAAGTGGGAGTACATGCTCGTGCCGCTGGAGGAAGCCGGAGGACTCAAGAAGAGTTCGGGCGGCCTCAGCCCGGATCGGCTCAATGAGCTCGGCGCCCAGGGCTGGGAAGCGGTTGGCCTGACGCTGAAAAAGGGCGATCTCGTCGCGTGGCCGGTGGTGTTGCTCAAGCGCCCGGTGGGCTGAGTCGGGCGGGTGGAGTGCTGCCGTTCGAACCCCGAGCGAACTCGCGGGTGCGGCCGGTGAGCTCGCCGTTTGCGCTACAAGGTCGTCGGGTTGACCAACGCCTCCGGCGACCCTCAGGTGGGCGCCATCGTGACGCCGCCGTCCAGGACGATGGTCTGACCCGTCACCCAGGCGGCGTCCTCGGACGCCAGGTATGCCACCGCCGCGGCGACGTCGTCCGGCAGGCCGAGCCGCTTGAGTGGATACATGGCTGCGACCTCCTGCTCACCGTTTTCGTACAGCGCCCGGGCGAACTGTGTCTTGACCACGGCCGGTGCCACCGCATTGACCCGGACGGTCGGGCTCAGCTCGAAGGCCAGCTGCTTGGTCAGGTTGATCAATCCGGCCTTGCTCACGCCGTACATGCCGATGCCGGGCGAGACCCCGACACCCGCCGTGGACGCCATGTTGACCATGGCCCCACCGTGCTCCGCCCACCAGGCTCGGTAGACCTGCTGGGCCCAGCCGAGCGCGGCTAGCAGGTTGATCTCCAGGATCTTGGCGGCCGCCGGCATCTCGAGTTGCATCAAGGGACCCATCACCGGGCTGGTCCCGGCGTTGTTGACCAGTACGTCGACCCGCCCGAAGCGGTCGAGCACCTGCGCGACGGCCCGCGCCTGGTGCTCGGGATCGTGCGCCTTGCCGGTGACGGCGAGCACGCGGTCGTCGTCGCCGAGCGAATCCACCGCGTCGGACAGCCCTTCGGGTTTGCGCGCCGTGACGCACACCCGCGCACCCTCGGAGAGCAGCCGCTTGGCCACGGCCAGGCCGATACCCCTGCTACCGCCGGTGACGATCGCCACCTTGCCGTCCAGTCGTCCCGCCATCAGCTGAGCCTCTCGATCACCATGGCCATGCCCTGGCCGCCGCCGACGCACATGGTCTCGAGGCCCAGCTCCTTGTCATGGAACTGAAGTGAGTTGATCAGTGTGGTGGTGATCCGGGCGCCGGTCATGCCGTACGGATGGCCGACGGCGATGGCGCCGCCGTTGACGTTCAGCTTGTCCAGATCGATGCCGAGGTCGCGGTATGACGGGATGACCTGGGCAGCGAACGCCTCATTGATCTCGACTAGATCGATGTCGTCGATGGTCAGCCCGGCCAGGGCCAGGGCCCGGGTCGACGCCTCGACCGGCCCGAGTCCCATGATCTCCGGCGAGAGGGCCGAAACGCCGGTCGAGACGATGCGCGCCAGCGGCGTGATTCCGAGCTCTCGCGCCTTGCTGTCAGACATGATCACCACGGCCGCCGCGCCGTCGTTCAGCGGGCAGCAGTTGCCGGCCGTCACCCGGCCGTCGGGCCGGAACACCGGCGCCAGCGCGGCCACCTTCTCCAAGGTGGTGCCCGGCCGTGGGCCGTCGTCCGCCTCGACCACCCGACCGTCGGGCAGTGTGACTGGCACGATCTCGCGAGCCCAGAACCCGTCCGCGATCGCCTTCTCCGCGAGATTCTGCGACCGCACTCCGAACTCGTCCATCTCCTCGCGCGTGATCCCCTTCGCCAGGGCGAGGTTCTCGGCCGTCTGGCCCATCGCGATGTATACATCGGGCAGGTCGCCGTCCTCGCGGGGATCGTGCCAGTCCTCGGCGCCACCCTCTGTTGCCGCAGCGGTACGCGCCCGGGCCTCGTCGAAGGCCGGGTTCATGGTCTCCGGCCACGAGTCCGAGTTGCCCTTGACGTACCGCGACACCGTCTCGACGCCCGCGGACACGAACACGTCGCCCTCTCCGGCTTTGATGGCGTGAAGGGCCATCCTGGTGCTCTGCAGGCTCGACGCGCAGTACCGCGCGACCGTGCAGCCGGGCAGGTGGTCATAGCCGAGCATCACGGCTACCACGCGGGCAATGTTGAAACCCTGCTCACCACCGGGAAGGCCGCAGCCGACGACCAGATCGTCGATGTCGGCCGGGTCGAGTTGCGGCACCTTGTCCAACGCGGACCGGACGATGTGCGCGGTCAGGTCATCCGGTCGCATATCGACCAACGATCCCTTGGCTGCCCGCCCGATGGGGGAGCGGGCCGTAGAAACGATGACTGCTTCGGGCATGATCAGCTCTTTCTCTCATTTCGGTGATGTTGCTGCGAAGAGGTGAACCGGCGCAGCTCTCTGTTGCCCAATGACATCTTGTGCACCTCGTCAGGGCCGTCGGCGATCCTGATGACCCGCGGAGCGGTCCAGAACTCGGCGAGCGGGAAGTCCTGGCTCACGCCCGCGCCTCCGTGCACCTGGATCGCCTTGTCGATCACCCATTCCACCGCCGACGGTACGGCGATCTTGATGGCTTGGATCTCGGTCGCCGCCTTCTTGTTGCCGTAGGTGTCCATCAGCCATGCCGTCTTGAGCACCAGCAGCCGAGCCTGCTCGATTCGGATCCGTGCCTCGGCCACCCACTCGCGGATCACCCCCTGCTCGGCTAGCGGCCGGCCGAACGGTTCGCGTTCGTTAGCCCGGCGGCACATCAGCTCGAACGCGCGCTCGGCCATGCCGATCAGCCGCATGCAGTGGTGTATCCGTCCGGGCCCCAGCCTGGCCTGGGCGATGGAGAAACCGTCACCTTCGGCGGCGATGAGATTGCTCACCGGCACTCGGACATCGACGAGGTCGACCTCTGCGTGGCCGCCATGGGAATGGTCGTCGTAACCGAAGACCGGCAGATTCCGGCGAACCGCGACGCCTGGAGCGTCCCTGGGCACCAGCACCATGCTCTGCTGGCGGTGCCGGTCAGCCGCTGGATCGGTCTTGCCCATGACGATGAATACCCTCGCGCGGGGGTTCATCGCGCCGGAGCACCACCATTTGCGGCCGTTGATGACGTAATGGTCGCCATCGCGCTCGATCCGGGTGGCGATGTTGGTGGCGTCGGACGAGGCGACCTCTGGTTCGGTCATCGCGAACGCCGAGCGGATCTCACCGGCCAGCAGGGGACGCAGCCACTTGTCCTGCTGCTGGGGCGTGCCGAACATGGCGAGCACTTCCATGTTGCCGGTATCCGGGGCCGAGCAGTTCATCGCCTCCGGGGCGATGTGCGGGCTACGACCGGAGATCTCGGCCAGCGGCGCGTACTGCAGGTTCGTCAGCCCGGCGCCGAACTCGTCATGTGGAAGGAACAAGTTCCACAACCCGCGGCGGCGCGCCTCCGCCTTCAGCTCCTCGACGACGGGTGGCTGGGTGAACGGCTCGGCGGCCGCCAGCTGTTCGGCGTGCACTGGCTCTGCCGGGTAGACGTGTTCGTCCATGAACTCGAGCAGACGCTCGCGAAGCTCCTGGGTGGGGTGATCGAACTCGAAGTCCATCAAGTCTCCCGAAGTGTGGAACGGCCGAGCCGGGCGAGCGTCGGGGTGTATTGGCCGATGCTCTCGAATCCGGCTCCGACCGTTTGTCCGTGGACGTATCGAAAATGGATGCCCTCAGTGATGACGGCGAGCTTGAAATACCCGAATGCGACGTACCACGGCAGCGTGGACAGGTCGACGTCCCGGTGCCTGACGTATGTTTCGATCAGTGCTGCCGCGCGGGGGAACGGAGACGACGGCCCGACCGCCTCCGATACCGATCCGGGCAAGGCGGACAGCCCGTCCCAGTACACGACGAGGACGCCGAGGTCGGTCAGCGGATCACCGACGGTCGTCATCTCCCAGTCCACGACGGCGGCGATCTGCAGGTCGGATGAGACGATCAGGTTGTCGAGCCGGTAGTCGCCGTGTACCACGGCCGGCGGTGGCGACGCGGGGACCTGTTCGCTCAGCTCCGCGTGCAACTCGTCGATGTCCGTGATCGGCCGGCTGCGCGAGGCGTCGAGTTGGGCGTGCCAGCGGCGCAACTGGCGGTGCAGGAACCCGTCAGGACGGCCGAAATCGGCCAGCCCGACGGCGGCAGGGTCGATCGCATGCAGGTCGGCGAGTACCCGCATCATCGAGCCGGCGAGTGCGGCGGCCTGCGGCGGGGTCAGTTCGGCCGATTGGCGGGCCGTCCGGTAAACCGTGCCGTCGATCCGCTCCATCAGGTAGAACGGCGCACCGAGCACCGACTCGTCTTCACACAGGGTGATCGGCTCGGGAACCGGTACGGGCGTGGGCACGAGCGCGCTGATGGCCCGGAACTCGCGCGCCATGTTGTGCGCGGTTGGCAACACGTGTCCGAGGGGCGGGCGCCGGAGCACCCAGGATCCGGTGCCGTCCCGCACCTCGTAGGTCAAGTTGGACCGTCCGCCTTCGATGAGGCCGGCCGACAGCGGGCCGCCGATCAGGCCGGGGCACGCTGCGTCCAGGTATGCGCGCAGCCGGCTCAGGTCGAGGCCCGGCGGGTCGGACGTCAGCACAACGTCACCACAAGTCTGCCGACCGAATCACCGGCCGCGAGGCGAGTCAGCCCATCGACCGCGTCGTCCAACGTCAACCGCTCGCCGACCAGTGGTGCGACGGTTCCGTCCGCCGCGAGGTCGGTGAGTCTGCGGTGGGTTTCAGCAACGGCGGCCGGGTCGTACCGGCGGTACAGGCCCCAGTGCAGACCCAGCAGTGAGTAGTTCTTCACCAGGGCGTGAGACAGCGGCGGGGCAGGGATCGTGCCGGACGCGAATCCCACCAGCACGATGCGCCCCTCGAAGGCGACGCAGCGGGTCGCGGCGTCGAACGCATCCCCACCCACCGGATCGAACACGACGTCGGCGCCGCGCCCATCGGTGGCCTGCTTGATCGCCGGGATGACGTCTTGCCGCGAACGGTCGATCACCACATCCGCGCCGAGACCAGCGGCGACCGCCGCCTTTCGCGGGCCGCCGACGACCGCGACGACCCGGGCGCCCGCCGCACGGCCGAGTTGGACGGCCGCGCTACCCACGCCACCTGCCGCCGCGTTGACCAGCAGGGTCTCGCCCGATCGCAGTCCCGCGCGGCGGTGCAGGCCGAACCAGGCGGTCTGGTACGCGATGTGCATGGCCGCTGCCGCCGCGTCGTCGAGTTCGGGCGGCGCGGCATGCGCGTCGGCCGCTGGCACGATTGCGAACTCGCCCAGCGCGCCATGGGGAAGCGCGGGCGTCCCGATGATGCGCTCGCCCGGCGAGAACTCCGAGCCCGCGCCGCCGGCCACCACCTCACCGCACAGTTCGACACCGGGGGTGAACGGCAGTGGTGGGCGGATCTGGTACTGGCCCCGGCACATCAGGACGTCAGGGAAATTGAGCGCCGCTGCGCGCACCCGAACGAGCAGTTGCTCCTCGGCCGGTTCGGGATCGGGGACCTCGACCAGCACCATGACCTCTCGCGGCTCGCCGTTGCCGGTGACCTGCCAGGCTCGCACCGTTCACCTCCCGGCTAAAAGTAGAGCCGCGTGATCGTCTCAGCCACGCACACCGGCTTGTCACCGCCCTCGATCTCGACGGTGACCCGGGACGCGAGCTGGACCCCGCCGGGCACCTCGTCCATGGACAACAGCTCGACCCGGGCACGTACTCGGGAACCGACCGGCACCGGTGCGGGGAACCTGACCTTGTTGAGACCGTAGTTGACTCCCATCGTCACCCCGTCGACGGCGGTCAGGCCGGCGGTGAGCGCGGGGATGAGCGAGAGGGAGAGAAAGCCGTGCGCGATGGTGCCGCCGAACGGCCCCGACGCCGCCCGTTCGGGATCGACGTGGATCCACTGATGGTCACTGGTGGCGTCGGCGAACTTGTCGATCCGCTCCTGCGAGACTTCCAGCCATCGGCCATGCCCGACTTCGGTCCCGACTGCGGCACGAAGATCGTCGAGCGACGCGAACCCCATTGCGGTCTCCTTCCTCGGGATACCAGGTCCGGGCCGGATGACACCGCCTGGACCGGCCGGTCCGGTCCTCAGCCGGGACCGCCGTCGACGTAGATGGTCTGACCGGTCACGTACGCGGCGTCGTCGCTCACCAGGAATGCAACGACGCCGGCGACGTCGGCCGGCACTCCGACGCGCCGCAGCGGCACAGCGGCGGCAGCGGCCTCGCGGAACTTCTCCGGCTCGACGCCGATCCTACGGGCGGTGGCGTCGGTCATGGCGGTGGCGATGAATCCGGGGGCGACGGCGTTGACGTTGATGCCGAACGGGCCGAGCTCGATGGCCAGAGTCCGGGTGAAACCCTGGATCCCGGCCTTGGCGGCGGAGTAGTTCGCCTGGCCACGGTTGCCGAGAGCGGACCGCGAGCTCAGGTTGACGATCTTGCCGGACTGCTGGGCTACGAAGTGCTTCTGGGCTTCGCGACAGCACAGGAACGCGCCGCGGAGGTGGACGTTCATGACCGTGTCCCAGTCGTCCTCGGTCATCTTGAATAGCAAGTTGTCACGGATGACACCGGCATTGGTGACCAGGATGTCCAGCCGGCCGAGTTCGGCCACGGTCCTGGCGACGGCGGCTTCGACCTGGTCGGCGTCGGCGACGTCGCACCCGATGCCGATGGCCGAACCGCCGGCGTCCCGGATGGCCGCCACCGTCTCCTCGGTGTCCGGCTCCCGCAGATCGATCACGGCTACGGCCGCGCCGTCCGAGGCCAGCCGCCGGGCGGTCGCCGCACCGATCCCGCGGGCGGATCCGGTCACCAGAGCGACTTTGTCTGCAAGGCGGGTCATGGCGTACGCATCCCTTCGATGTGGGTCGTCCCGATGGCGGCGAGAACGAAATCACCGGCCTCTTCGGCGATGTCGGACGGTTCCTTGGGGCCGTCCGGGCGGTACCAGTTCGGCAAGCTGGTCGTGAACCCGAAGATCATCCAGGACACTACTTCGGGACTCGCTGCGGCATTGACCATGCCACGGTGCTGGACCTCGCGGATAAGCGTGCGAACCACGTCCTGGTACCGCCGCCAATCCCGCTGTAGGACCTGCCACCGCTCGGGGGAGAGGCGGGTGCTCTCGCGGCCGAACACGGCGACTTCCCGGCGGTGCCTGATCGTCGTCACCACCAGGTCGTGGATGACGGCCTGGAGCGCGCGGGACGGATCCGGTTCCTCGGCGGTGATGCGGTCCAGGTCGGCGAGCTGCTGATCGAGCAAGCCCCGGTATATCTCGTAGAGAAGATCCTCCTTGGCCGCGAAGTAGTGATACAGCGCACCTTTGGTCACTCCGGCCCGCACGACGACCTGGTTCACCGATGTTGCGTCGTACCCCTGCTCGGCGAACAGTTCCAGGGCCGCGCCGATGATGCGGGCCCGCAGTTGCGGATTCGGAGGACGCCCCTTCCGCGATATGGCTGCGTCGGTGCCCATCGTCGTCGCTCAGTTCGCCGAGGTCGGCAGGTCCATGAGCGCATCTCAGCCGCCGAACGGCGGCAGGTCAATACCGACCGGCCGGTATGTAATCCTTCTGTTACGTCGGAGGATCACAGACCCTCGAAGAGGTCGGTGAGGATCTTGCCGGGACGTTCCTTCGGCCAGGCGATGATCGCGGCTTCGGTACTGACCGCCTCGAGGTGCTCGTCCGGCGTCAGCGAGGCGTCGTTCACGTCGTCCCACTGGGTCCGATGCTCGAGCAGGGCGGCACGGACTCTGGGCGCGACCGAACTGGTGTCGACGAGGATGTCGAACTGATCGTCGGGCACGCCCCGCAGGTGGTAGACCTTAGTCGGATCCCACGGTTCCAGGCCTTGCGCGACCCGCAGCTCGTTCCAGCGCTGAACGATCGATTCGCGGATGGCTCCGTAGAGCAGCCGCCTGAACCCCGGACCGCCGTCGCCGAGAAACCGGTGGAACGCGTCCGTGGCGACCCGGCTGATGGTGATGTGGTCGGGGTGTCCGGTAATGCCGTCGGGGCCGAAGGTGAGGACGACGTCCGGACGTTCCTCTCCGAGAATGGCCGCCACTCGGGTGAGGAGGGTTTCATAGGGCATGTCGGTCAGCCCGCCGTCAGGGAATCCCAGCCATTCGTGCCGGTCCGGTTCACGACCCAGCGTCCGCCAGCCCTGGCGATCCTCCTCGCGGCGAACGGCGCCGAGGTTCTCCCGGGTGGCACCGCTGGCCGGGTGGATCTGGCCGGCTTCGCCGTCCGTGGCATGGATCAGGACGAACCGGAACCGCGGGTCGTCGGCGTGCAACGCCACCGTACCGGCCACGCCGAAGGTGTCGTCGTCGGGATGAGCGACGACCATCGCCAGAGTCCTGCTCAACCGCCACCTCCGCTGGGCGCAGCCGGATATGACGGGGAGATTAGCTGCCGGCGGGCGCTACCGACGGTCAGCTGGCCCACGGGAGCAGGTTGGCGTGGCGCTTGGGGTTGCGGAGCTCGGCCAGCGCGTGCTTCTCCAACTGCCGGACCCGCTCGCGGGTGAGCCCCACGCGCTCGGCCACCTCGGCGAGAGTGTGCGTCCGGCCGTCGTCGAGCCCGAACCGCAGGCTGATGATGGCCGCTTGCCGCGGCGGCAGCGAGGCCACGAGCGATCGGAGCCCGTCGGTCAGCTCGTGATACTCGGCGACCTCAGCGGGCTGCAGAACGTCGACGTCCTCGATGAGGTCGCCGATACGTGTCTCGCCGTCCTCGCCGATCGGGGTGTCCAGGCTTACCGCAGAGCGGGTGAGCTCGCGAAGTTCCTCGATCTGATCGACGGACATTTCTGCCTCGGCCGCCACTTCCTCGTTCGTCGGGTCGCGTCCGAGCTCGGTAGCCAGGTTGCGTTCGATCCGGTTGAGCCGGTTTAGTTTCTCGACCACGTGAACCGGCAGGCGGACGGCACGGCTGCGGTCGGCGCGGCCGCGTTCGATGGCCTGTCGAATCCACCACGTCGCGTAGGTCGAGAACTTGAAGCCTTTGGCATAGTCGAACTTCTCGACCGCTCTTATCAGGCCCAGATTGCCGTCCTGAATGACATCGAGAAAGGACAGCCCGGCGTGCCGGTAGTACCTGCGGGCCACCGACACCACGAGCCGCAGATTGGCCCGGATCATGTGGTCCTTGGCCAGTTCGCCGTCGCGCACGAGTGCCTGGAGCTCTCTGCGCGGCTGGTGGGGTTCGGCGTCCTCGGCGTCGGCGGCGCGCAGCAACTCGGCTGCGTACAGCCCGGCTTCGATGCGCTTGGACAGCTCGACTTCCTGGGCAGCGGTCAACAGCGGCGTGGCGCCGATCTGGCCGAGGTACTGGCCGACCAGGTCGACGTCGTCACGCTCGCGGTTGGAACCGTGCTGTGCGGACGTCACATTGGTACCAACGTTCGAAGCCCCCTGATCCTTCCCAAACCGCCAACTCCGGCATACCCGGGCCGCACGGACGTACCCGTCGGCTAGGGTCGGCCTCAGGCGTCGGCGCGACCCAATGGCCGGCCGCGTAGGGGAGGTGCCGGTTGGACGTTCAGGAGTCCAGGGTGCAAACCGATCGGATCCTGACGGTCCCGAACGTGCTGTCGGTGGTCCGGCTGCTGGGTGTCCCGTTGTTCCTCTGGCTGGTGTTGGTACGCGAGGCCGACGGCTGGGCCGTCGTGGTACTGGCCGTATCGGGTGTCACGGACTACCTCGACGGCAAGCTGGCCAGGCGATGGCACCAGGTCAGTCGGCTGGGTCAGCTGCTGGACCCGCTCGCCGACCGGCTGTACATCCTGTCCACGATCGTCGCCCTGACCTTGCGCGAGATCATCCCGCTCTGGTTCGCCGCCTCGCTGGTAGCCCGCGACGTCTTCCTGCTGTTGCTCGTCCCGGCGCTGCGTCGGCGCGGCCTCAGCGCGCTGCCGGTCCACTTCCTCGGAAAGGCCGCGACGTTCTGCCTGCTGTGCGCGCTGCCGCTGCTGCTGCTCGGCGACGGCGATTCGACCATCGCCCTGCTGGCCAGGGTGTTCGGCTGGGCGTTCGGCATCTGGGGCCTCGTGCTGTACTGGTGGGCCGGAATTCTCTATGCGATGCAGGTCCGCCGGCTGCTCAATGCCGCGTCGTAACGGGCGGGTAACAAACTCCGCCAGCCCGGGACCACCGGATGAGGCGACCGGTGTGCCGTGGGACCATGTGCCCTGTGGCTTTGGGGCAAGCACCGCGCACTGAGCGCAAGGCTCGGCCCGATGCCTCCATGTCGCTGCTCAACGATCTGTTCCAGCATTCCATCGACGAGGGATACGCCGAGGCCGCCGCCCGCCGCGAAGCCGACGGCAAACCGGCCTCGTCGGGATCCCTGCCGGCCAAGTCGCCCGCGATCATGGTCGGG
>DATHUM010000149.1:0-3348 GCA_035462225.1 Jiangellaceae bacterium
CGCATGCGGTGTATCCGCGCCGAACCTTCTTATGATCAGGGTGCTCGGGTGCCCCGTAGGTCCACCAGGCGTGGTGACCGCCGGCCATAAGCTGAAGGTCGAGCCCCCGTAGCCCAATCGGCAGAGGCGGCGGACTTAAAATCCGTTCAGTGTCGGTTCGAATCCGACCGGGGGCACCGGACCTGACCTGCAGTACTTCACTACTCGCCAGGTCGGACTTATCGCCGTTATGCCCCGACGCCGGAGGCGGATTGATTGCGGTCGCGCACTACGGCGCTTCCGAATCCCTCGACCGAGTCCACCGTGGCGGTATGTCCGCCGCGCACGTCGAGCGGCAGATCCAACTGTAGTTTAGGATATTATAAACCCGTGACCGGGACGAGGAGGTCTGGGAGATCCTCATGACTGATGAGGTCGAGCAGTTCCTGGACACGCTGTACGAGTCCGACCGCGATACGCACAAGCTGGTCAACCAGGCCATCCTGGTGTTGGAACGCAACGGCCCGGCCGAAAGGCGGCCACTGGTCGACACCATCGCCGGGTCGTCGATCCCGAACATGAAGGAACTGCGTCCGGGGTCGGTGGTAAGAGCGAGATCCGCATCCCGTTCGCCTTTGACCCGTGGCGCTCCGCGATCCTACTGATCGCCGGGGATAAGGCTGGCCAGTGGCAACGGTAGTACCGAGAAGCGATCCCGCGAGCGGAGCAGCTGTACGAGTCATACTTGCAAGAGCGTCGGAAGGAGCTGGGACGATGAGCGGGTACCGCAGGTGGCGCGATACGGACCACCTTGAGCGCGCCGTCGAGACCGCGGGCGGTCCAGAGGTCTTCGACGACGAGGTTCAGCGGCTGCGCGACCAGGCCCGTGGCTGGCGGCTGGCCGAACTGCGCAAGCGCCGCAGGCTCAGCCAGGCTCATGTCGCACGCCGGATGGGTATCTCGGTCTCCCGGGTTTCTCAGATCGAGAAGGGCGACGTGTCCACCCGCGACGTTCTGGACCGCTACATCGCCGCACTGGGCGGCACTCTGAACCTTGTCGCCGACTTCGGCGACGAACAACTCAAGGTCGGCTAGTCAGCGCGCCGACTGGGCTGTGAGCGTGCGTTCGGTTTGGTGCCAGGATCTTGACGCGCACCGCCGTGTCGTTCGCGGCGCTAGGACGCGGGCGGCGCGACCAAGGACAGGCACTACATTGCAGACAGTTTCCACCGACTACCCGAGCGTCTTCGGTCGTTCGACGAAGATTGACATGGCCACCCAGGATGTGGCTCTCGGCGTATCGGTCTTGGCGCTCATTGTGTCCGGCCCAGCCGTGCTCATCGCCTGGAGATCGTTTCGTCGCGGCGCAGGAGCTCGCGTAGCTGTTGACGGCTCCGCCCCGCCCCCGATCGGTCGGCCGACGGTGTGCCAAGCCGCAGTTCCACGCTGGCCGCGTGGTCCCGGGCAGACCAGAGGTGGTTCCCGTGTCCACTGTTGATCGCTCGGCGGAGGAGGCACACGACTCGGCCCCTGCGACATCGCCGTGGCTACCCCCGCAGTACGTCGTCCCGGCCTCCCCTCAGTCTCGCCGACATTCCAGGGAGTTCCCTCACAGCTCGCGCCGTCCGTCGGCTAGCGCAGCGGCCGCCACGAGTGCCGCCGCGTAACCGACGATCAAGGCCCCGGCCGTGACCAGCGGCAGCTGGGTTGTGGTCTGGGCGCTGAGTAGGTTTTGGATCGCTCCTCGAGGCAGCCAGGTGGCCATTTCCGGTGTGCGGAACACCACTGGAACGATGCCTTCCACCACGAAGGCCCACATGAGGGTGACGCCGACGGCCGCTGTCGTGCTGCGCAGCAACGTACCGACCGCCACCCCGAGTACACCGTGCAGCGCGAGCACGAGGGGCACTACCAGAGCGACCCCGAGGAAACCGCGCGCGAACGGCTCGAAAGCCTCGCCGTGGTATGCGAGTACGGCGCCGCCCACGCCTGCGGTGACCAGGTCAAGCACTACGCCGACGGCGAGGCCCGTCACGGTCATGGCGACCAGTTTGGCCGCGAGTACCCGCTGTGGGCGGGGTTCGGCCAGCCGGGTGGTGAAGACGGTGCGGTGACGGAATTCGCCGGCGGCCAGGAGCAGGCCGATGAGCAGCACGCCGCCGCCCGCAACCTTGGCCGGTAAGCCCATCATGTCGGTGAGGCTCGCTGGATTAAGGGCTTCGATGTCTCCGCTGCCGGCCGCGGCTGCGTAGAGCACCGGCAGTGCCGCGGCGATCAGGAGGACGACCGCGATGGTGACGGCCGGCAGGCGGGTGGTGCGGATCTTGAGTAGTTCGGCGGAAATGAGCGCAGTCATGACAGCTCCTTGAGATGGCCAGGGGAAGAATCCACCGGCGTTGTGCTGGTCAGGTTGAGGTAGACGTCCTCGAGGGAGCCGCCGTTGGCTCGCCCGAGCAGCGCCGTCATCGGTTCGTGGGTGACGAGCCGGCCGTGGGCGATGATGACGACGTCGTCGATGGTTTGGGCGAGCTCGGCCAGCAGGTGACTCGACACGAAGACGGTGCGGCCCTCGGCAGCGAGACCTCTGATCAGGCCGCGCAGCCAGTGGACTCCGTGCGGGTCCAGGCCGTTCGCCGGCTCGTCGAGCACCACGGCGCCGGGCTCGCCGAGCAATGCTGCGGCCAGCGCCAGGCGTTGACGCATGCCCATGGAATAGCCGCCGACCCGCCGGCGTGCCGCGTGCGTCAGGCCTACACGGTCCAGAACATTGTCTACTCGGCTGTCGGAGATCTCGGCGGCTCGCGCGATCACCCGAAGAGCGTCCCGCCCCGTGCGGTTGGGGTGGAAGACGTTGGGGTCGACCATCGCGCCGACCGTCCGCAGTGGATCGCGCAGCTCTGCGTACGCCTTGCCGTCGATGGTGGCGGCGCCGGCGTCGGGCCGGGTGAGCCCGAGCAGCATTCGAATCGTGGTGGACTTGCCGGCGCCGTTGGCGCCGACGAAGCCGGTGACCCGACCTGGTGCCGGCGAGAAGGTAAGGTCCTCGACGGCGGTGATGGGCCCGTAACGTTTGGTCAACCCATGCAGTTCGATGTGCATCCGAATTACTCCCGTTGCTGGAATGACCGCGTCCTTCGCGCGGTCCAATTCGAAGCTAGGGATGGGACGTCTCTGGGGCGTCGGCCGAGAGATCGCACTTCGGTGTACGACCTGAGGTGGCGTCGTACGTCTGGAGACGTACGGCGTGACGCCGGCTCAGCGGGAGCCGGGCACCACGAGGCCTGCCTCGTAGGCGGCCACGATGAGCTGCGCGCGGTCGCGGAGCCCGAGCTTGGTCAAGATTCGGCTGACGTGCGTCTTCGCCGTCGC
>DATHUM010000150.1:0-5823 GCA_035462225.1 Jiangellaceae bacterium
CATCGTTGGCAGCTGGACGGCGAGTGCACGGTTGAATCGGCTCGGCGGCGTACGCTTCGAGAGCGGACACAGTTGCAGCCCCTTACCCGCCACAGGCGCACACGGAGATCCTCGCCAATCAGACGTGATGCAACGTGCGCGACCGTCGGGAAGGGCCGGAAGGTGCGGCCGTGACCCGGGGTGTTCGACTTGAAGCGGCCGACAGATGTGGGGAGGTGTGCCATCAAAGGCGTTCCCACCTCGATAACCGCGTTCGTCGGACGAACTCGTGACGGACCGAGTGACCGACCGCTCGTTATCTATAGCTTCGATGAGTTCGAACGGCTCTTCGGCGGTCTGTGGAGCGGGAGCCGGCTCGGCTTCTCCGTGCGCGATTTCTTCCGCAATGGCGGCACCACGGCCGTGATTGCGCGGACACACGCAGTGGGCGACGAGCTGAGCGAGGCCAAGCGAGGCCTCGATCTGCTCGATCAAGCCGACCACATCAACTTGCTCGTCATGCCGCCGTACGAGACTGACGAAACTGTCGGCCCGGAGGTACAGAAGGCCGCGGTCGCCTATTGTCAACGCCGCCGGGCGATGCTGCTCGTGGATCCGCCGCCCACCTGGGACAGGATGTCAGCGTCCGAGATCACCGAAGACTTTGCTAGCTCAAGCGTTGCGGCCGCGGTAGAAATCGCTCGTGAGAACGTCGCGCTTTATTTTCCGCGGCTGCGCCAGCACAACCCGCTGCAAGACCGCGTCGAAAGCTTCGCGCCGTCGGGCGCGGTTGCCGGCGTGATCGCGCGTATAGATCGACAGCGCGGGTTCTGGAAATCGCCCGCCGGGGACGATGCGGTCCTCATCGGCGACAGCGATCTGTCTGCGCAGTTGACCGCGCCGGAGATCGACGTGCTCAACCGGCGCAGCATCAATTGCCTGCGCACAGTGCCGGGCGGACGCATCATCATATGGGGATCGCGAACGCTGGCAACCGACAACATGTCTGCCCGCGAGTGGAGGTTTTTGGCCGTGCGGAGGACCGCCTTGTACCTCGAGGAGAGCCTAATCCGCGGCACCCGGTGGGCAGAGTTCGAGCCGAACGACGCGACCCTCTGGAAGAACATCCGGCGCGATGTCGCCGCCTTTCTGAACGGATTGTTTCTCCAAGGCGCCTTCCAGGGCCACACGCCATCGGAGTCCTATTACATAAAGTGCGACGAGGACACCACGACGCAAGCCGACATCGACCGAGGAGTCGTCAACCTTGTCGTCGGATTCGCGCCGATCAAGAGGGCAGAGTTCGTGGTACTTCACATCCAGCAGGTCGCCGGCAGGGCAAACACTCCGGCGTCCGAAGGTGAGTTGAGTCCGTAAACGGCGACGCGACGTGCTCGGCCGGGCAAGGCCCAAGGGCGGTCGTGGTCACGGCGTTGACGCGTGCCGCCGGTCGGTCGATGCTGGCTTCGACTCGGTCCCTAGGGATCCCTGCAACTGCGAATCAGTGGCTTCCCCGATTCCCACGCGATGCGTCCTCTTCATAGCGTCGTTACCGGTGCGGCGCGGAGCCGCCTTTACGGCATGTCCAAGCGGAGAATTGATGCACGTCGAGATCGAGCACGCCCCTGCCGGCGTACAGGCGGGTCCGCGCGCCACCTTGTCGGTGCTGCGCGCCACGGCGGTACTGCACGCAATCGCGGTCGTACTGCAGCCCGTCCTTGCCGGCATGTACCTGGGTGGTGACGTGGACGCCATCGGTGTCCATGGCGGCAATGCCGGCTTGGTCGCTCTACTGGCACTCACCCAGATGGTGGCCGCGATGGGCTACGTCTGGCCAGGTGGCGGCCGGCTGTGGCCGCTGGGTGTGAGCTTCGCGGTCGTCATGGCGGAGGTTGTCCAGATCGGCATGGGCTACAGCGCGAACCTTCAGGTCCATATCCCCTTGGGAGTAACGATCATCGTGAGCCAAGTGTTGCTGACCGTCTGGGTGCTGCGGTCCGGAGCCAAGGCTCCGCGCACGTGGGGACGGCGCCGATGACGTTGTCGCGACGAGCCTTCCTCGGCGTGGTCGGTGCCGGCGCCGCGGTGGCACTGACCGGCTGCGGAGTTGGTGGCATCGACCTGCGGGCCGGCCAGACCGCCGAACTCCTACGCAGCCGGGTGCGCCGCCCGGAGCCGTTCCAGGTTCCGCTGCCCGTCCCACCGGTCGCGCGTCCGATCCGCAGCGACGGCACCACTGACTATTACGAGATCGTCCAGCGCGAGGCCAGCGTGGAGATTCTGCCCGGCCCGCGGACGACGATCATGGGGTACGACGGGATCTTCCCCGGGCCGACGATCGTCTCTCGCAGCGGGCGGCAGACGGTGGTCCGCCACCGGAACGAGCTGCCCGTGCCGGTGGCAGTTCACCTGCATGGCGGTCACACTCCACCGGAAAGCGACGGTTACCCGATCGATCTGGTGCTTCCGACCAGCGGTTGGAAGCCGACTGCTGGGCAAGCGATGCACGGCGACACCTCGTCCGGCGAGCGCGACGACGTATATCGCCTTGAGCAGCGGGCGGCCACGCTCTGGTACCACGACCACCGGATGGATTTCACCGGCCCGCAGGTGTATCGCGGGCTGGCCGGCTTCCACCTGGTCCACGACGACGAGGAGGACGCACTGCCGCTGCCGAAGGGGGAGCGCGACATTCCGCTCATGATCTGTGACCGGGCATTCGACGAGGACGGATCATTCCGGTATCCCGCGCTCGACCCGAGCCTGTGGTCCACCCCTGGCGTCGAAGCCGATTTCATGGAGGGCGTTCTGGGCGATGTCGTACTCGTCAACGGTGCGCCGTGGCCCGTCCTGGAAGTCGATGCCGCTCGGTACCGCCTTCGCATTCTCAACGCGTCCAACGCCCGGCGATACCGGCTCGCTCTCGAACCGGCGCCAAGCGAGGGAGCGCCGTTCGTCCAGGTCGGTTCGGACGGCGGGCTGCTTGAACGACCGGTCGATCACGCCAGCATCGACATCGCCCCGGCCGAACGTTTCGACGTCGTCGTCGACTTCTCGGCGTTTCGGCCCGGTAGCGAGCTCACGCTCGTCAATCGCCTCGGCGAGGACGACACGGCTCGTGTCATGCGGTTTCGAGTGACCCGACGGGCGTCCGACGACAGCCGGATACCGGACTCGCTGAGCCGGATCGAGCGGCTCGACCCAACGAAAGCCGTTCGGACCCGGAAGTGGGAGTTCCGGCGGGGCGCGGTCAAGGGTCACGCCGGTTGGACGATCAACGGCAAGGCGTTCGACCCGAGCCGGATGGACGCGCATCCCCAGCTGGGCGAGATCGAGATCTGGCGGTTTGCCACGGACCTGCACCATCCCGTGCACGTCCACTTGGACCCGTTTCAGGTGGTCGACCGGCGAGGCAGGGGGCCTGGGCAGTTCGACAGCGGCTGGAAGGACACGGTCGACGTCCGCCCTGCGGAGATCGTGGACGTTGCCGTACGCTTCACCGACTACCGCGGACCGTACCTGCTGCACTGCCACAATCTCGAACACGAGGACATGGCAATGATGGCCTCCTTCGAAACCGTGTGAGCGAGATCAACTGCGCGCTGAGCCCCAGCTAGTCATCGGCAGACCTGCGTAGCCGCTTGACGTCGCCGCGGCGGCGCTTGCTCGCCAGCCGTCGCTCGATCGAGGCGCGGCTGGGTTTGGTTGCTCGGCGTGGGCGTGGCGGGGGCGTGATGGCCTGCTCCAGCGTGTGGGCCAGGCGCATCTCGGCTGCCTTTCTGTTGCGCAGCTGGGAGCGGTGTTCAGAGGCGGTGACCGTGAGTACTCCATCGGCGAGGCGGTCGGCCAGGCGCTGCAGCGCGCGGGTCTTCAGGGTTGGCCCGAGAGCTGTGGACGCGGCCACGTCAAAGCTGAGTTCCACCCTGCTGTCGGTCGTATTGACCGACTGACCGCCCGGTCCTGACGAGCGCGAGAAGCGCCAGCTCAGCTCGGCCTCCGGGATCACGACCGAACCGCGGATGCGCAACGGGCCGGGCATGGCGCTCATTTTGCCACCGCTGAGGGACCAAAGCCCTGGCCACCGGCTACCCCAAGCGACAGCGTGGGCGCTAGCCACCGGTGGTTAGGGGTGCCCGACCCGAGACCTGTGGCGGGGCGCCCGCCTCAGCACGCCTCTTGAGGCCGCGGAGCATCCCGGTGGCCATGACGAAGTCCGCCGGAATGATGGTGCCGAGGTAGAACGCTGCGAACCATCGAGGCGACATCCGTCCGCGCACCCGTGAATGCACGCGGGTACTACCGTCGCCGACCGAGGTGAGGGTGAAGCTCCAGGTCCAGGTGATGCGGGCGTTGTACTTGTCGGCCCACCCCGGCGGAATGTGCGAAGTCGAGCGCAGCACCAGCAGCCGGGGCGCTTGGACCTCGTGCACCACGTACTGTGCGGTACCTGGCGGGCCGTCTGGCAGGGTGTCCCCGACCTTGAGGTCCCGCACGAGGTTCGGGTCGAGGTGGTCGAGACTGGACCAGTTGTTCGGAAACATCAGCCGGTCGACCCATTGTGGGGTGTAGTAGCCGCCCAGGTGCCAACCCATCTGGGTCAGCCATGGCCAGATCTGTTCGGGTCGGGCGCCGATCGTCACGGCGTGGTTGGTGACCATCTGTGGAGCGGGAACAAGTTCGTCTCCGGGCACGCGGGCGGCTCGTTCGGCAGCGGTCGAACCGGCACGCCGGCCAAGGACTTGCGCGGCGGCGTATCCGGCGAGCGCGGACACTCCCAGGTAGGCGGCGATGCGGGACACGGCGAAACCCTCCTGGGTGCCAGTTCACCTCCTGGTGACCGGTCAGGACAGGGCCGAACGGCCCAACCCCGACGACCCGTTGGAAGGATTCCGCGGATCCGGTCTGTCCAGCAAGCTCGATTCAGCGCTTGAAGAAGTCGGCCAACACCGGGGCGAGGACCTCGTCAGGAACACCGTGCCACTCACCGGGCACGCTCTTGTGGGAGCTGTGGGGCATGGCCTTGGCGATGGTAGCGGCCATTCCAGTGAGTTCGTCGCTACTGCCTTCGCTATCCAGGACGAGGATCGGCACGGTCACCGATGCCAGGAGTTCGACGGACGTGGCCTCACTGAGCAGGCTGTCGTAGACCAGGGTGTGCGCGACCGCTTCCATTGCCAGCCAGGAGTGGGTGTTCCGCATGCCGGCGACGATCTCGTCTGGGACGCCGATACCGGTCAGGAAGTACTCCACCGCGTCCGTGGGAGGTCTAGTCGCCACCAGCTCAGTGAGTCCTTTGGTGAAGGCTGCCTGTGCCGAACGGTCCTCGGCTAATTCGATCGGCGGCTCGAACAACGCCATCTTCCTAATCGAAAGTCCGCCCGCCGCGGCGTGCAATGCGAGTAGCCCGCCGGAAGAACTCGTATACAGGAACGCTGATTCACCGGCTCTGTCGATGATCGCGGCGAGGTCATCAATCTCTCGCTCGACTGCGTATGGCGGAGTATCCGTGCTGCCACCGCGACCGCGCCGGTCGTAGTGGTACACCGTGAAGTCGGTCGCGAGCAGGCCGATCAGACCGCCGAACGAGCTGAGTTCGCGGTAGTGCCCGGCGCCGTCCACCAGGATGAGCGCGGGTCCAGTGCCCACCCGTTCGAATGCGATCAACGTCCCGTCCTCGGACTTCACCGTCTCGCTGCTCGCACGATCCATTTGGTTCCACCTCACTATCTGTACTGAACAGTACAGTACAATGCTCATTCTGTACTGTCCAGTACACTGCGAAGGCTTAGGAGGGCGTATGCCAAGAGCATCGGATACCGAGCACGAGCCGAACCTCGTCGGCCG
>DATHUM010000151.1:0-5602 GCA_035462225.1 Jiangellaceae bacterium
ATGCTGACGATCTGCTTACCGGCCGTGGACAACCGCCCGACCTCCCGACGAGGCGAGATCTCCGGGTGCCCGAGCCGGGCGAGCAGTTCCGCGGCCGCCTTCTGCGCGTCGGCCCGGAGTGAGAACCCCGCCGAGGCCAGCTCATGACCGAGGAAGATGTTCTCGGCCACGGACAAGCCGTCGACCAGGTCGAGCTCCTGGTAGATGGTCGCGATGCCGAGCTTCATGGCGGCCAGCGGATTGGCCAGCCGAACCTGCTCGCCCTGCCACACGATCACGCCTTCGTCGGGCTGGTGCGCACCGGACAGCACCTTGATCAGCGTGGACTTACCGGCGCCGTTCTGGCCCAGCAGGCAGTGCACCTCGCCGGCTCGCACCTCGAGGTCGACACCGTCGAGCGCCCGCACACCCGGGAACTCCTTGACGATGCCGGTCATCTCCAGCAGTGCGGTCGTCATCGCCCACCTCCAGCATGCGCAGTACGCAGTACGGACATCGGGTCCGCCAGAACCGTTTCGAGCACGACGTGTGCACCGCCGCGCGCGGCCGCGGCGAACGGGTACGCCGAACGTTCCACCCGGCAGCCGCTCAGCGATCGGGCGACCATCCGGCTGGCCAGCTCGTTCTCGATAGCCGGGACGAGGTACTCCCCCAGCACCGCGAAGAACCCACCGAGCACGATCACCTGCGGGTTGAAGACGTTCGCCAGGATCGAAACCCCCAGCCCGACCCCGGTGCCCACCGCGTCGAGTCCGCGCAACGTCCGCGCATCCCCGATCTGGGCCCGGCGGGTTATCTCGGCGAGCCGCTGCTCCAGATCCATCGCCGGATCGGCGATCGGGTCGTCCGCATCGGCGAGTTGGCGCAGCATCGCGGGCAGGCCGGCGACGGTCTCCCAGCATCCGCGGCGGCCGCACCCGCACAAGAGCCCGTCCGCCGACACGACCATGTGGCCCACCTCGCCGGCGTATCCCTCCGCCCCGCGCAGCACCTGCCCATCGATGATGACTCCGCCACCGACGCCGATCTCACCAGTGACATAGACCATGTCGCGGGCACCGATGGCCGAACCCATCGCGTGTTCGGCGATCGCGGCCAGGTTCGCGTCGTTGTCCAGCAGAATCGGGTAGGACGGACCGCGCAGAAGCGACATCAGCCGGTCGACGACGTTGATGTCGCGCCATCCCAGGTTGGTCGCGACCCGCAGGACGCCGTGAGCCGTTTCGACCAGACCCGGTACACCCACAGCGACGCCCACGATGTCGTGGCCCGTTCCGGCCGCCTCGACGGTGATCTCGTCGATCAGCTTGGCCACTCGGCTCAGGGTCTGCTCAGGCCCGAACTCCTGCACCCCGACCGGGATCCGCCGAGTGGCCACCGTGACACCGCGCAGATCCAGCACGTGGGTCGAGATGTGGTCGATACCCAGCTCGACTCCGAGGCCGCAGACGCGCCCGTCGACCTCCACCGTCTGCCCTGGGCGGCCGACCTGGCCGCGTTCGATGTCGCCGTCGCGGACGAGTCCCCGCTCCTCGAGCTCGGCCACCAGGCTGGACACCGTTGCCTTGTTGAGCCCGGTCTCGGTGGCTATGCGCGCTCGCGACCGGGGACCTGACGCGCGAAGGTGCCGCAGCACGGTGCCGAGGTTGTGGCGGCGCAGGGAAACCTGGTCGACGACATTCGCCATGCCGGGCAACCTCCCCTCGTGTCGCGCAGGTCACATCATTAATCCGTTGGTCGCACAAACTAAGGCCGAGTTCATCGCATCGTCAAGTGATTGCGGCGAAGTTTCGACTCACAATCGCATAACTTTCCACACTCACAGGACAAAGTCGTCTCTTGTCACTGTCCTGAAGGCAAGCCGCGATCATGGGCGGTCCGTGCTATCGAGCTTGTGACAAGCACGGATCGCCCATGATCAAAGCGGGACTATCTAGAGTGTGCCGACTCCTTCGCCGTCGAACTGGACCCAGTTGAGGTTGAACAGGTTGCCGCCACCCTGGCCACCCGGTACCGACCTGAACACCAGGTAGACCTTGTGCGTCCCACCCGGATCAACGATCGGCACCGACTGGCTCTGCCAGGTCGCGTTGTTGCCGGTCGACGTCAGGGTCGCGGTGGTCAGCAGCGGCCCGTCGACGGCATCGAGCCTCACCTCGACAGCCGCCATCGGATTGCCCGCCGGCACCTGCGTCGACGTGCTCGCGACCCGGAAGGTCAACCCGTTGATGTTCTGCAGGTTGAACGGGCCGTTGAGGGCGATCCAGTCACCGTTGCCCAGACTGCCTCGATGCTGGCTGCCGCCGTCGGGGTCGTTCGTGGTCTGGACGTTGGTACCGGACTGCTCGAGGGCGAACTCGACCTCCTGGCGCTTCTGCCGGACGTTGGTCTGATCGACCGTCGTCAAGGCCGGTATACCGCCCGCGCCGCCCAGGTCGGTGTAGGACGCACTCACCACGCCCCACACGTTGCCGCCATGCGACACGTCTTCTGCATAGGTCGACAGCACCCCGGAGCATCCGTTCACGGTGTCCTGAGCGTGCCCGTGCTCGTCGTGTGCCAGCACGAACGTCACCTCGACCCGATTGCAGTCGATCACGCCGTCCTCCGGATCGGTCACCGTCACCGTGAACGGAATGTTCTCGCCGAAGGCGAACAGGCCGCCGTCGACCGGTGTGTCGACCGTCACCGTCGGCGCGGTGTTGCCCACCGTGATGGTCGTGTTCGCCGACGAGCTCTTTCCGCTGGAATCGTGCACCGTCAGTTGGGCCGTGTACACACCGATGGTCGTGTAGGTGTGCGTGGGGTTCGGCTCCACCGAGTCGATCGTGCCGTTGCCGTCGAAGTCCCACTCGAAGCGGATCGAGTCACCCGGGTCGGGGTCTCTCGTGCCCTCACTGGAGAACTGCACGGTCAGCGGCGCCTGCCCGCTCGTCGGGTCGGCGGCCAGCTCGATGATCGGCGCGCGCTGGCCCTTGACGTAGTCCCACCGGTACATGCCCGCGTCGGCGTTGATGTTGAAGAATCCATCGCCGTAGGTGAGCAGGTAGAAGTGGCCGTCCTCGTCGAACTGCAGGTCCATCGGGTTGTCGCACTCGAAGTCCGCCCGAGCGGCGGCAGGCGTGCCCACGCCACCGCAGTCGAGCAGGTTGTTGATCTTGAAGACGCGACCCTGCGAGTCCAGCTTGATCTCGCGGAGCATGTCACGAGTGAACTCACCGAAGAAGATCGAGCCGTCGTAGTACGGCGGGAACTTCGTCTCGTCCGGATTGTCTGCGTCGTAGTGATACATCGCCGCCCCGTGCGGCCCGACACCGCCGGTGCCGAGTTCGGGGAACAGCCGCGGACAGTTCGTGGTACCCGAGCCGTTGTAGTACTCGAAGCACGGCGTGCCCAGCGGGTTGACCGCCCGGTTCTCCGGCGTGAACGAGTACCAGATCTCCGGATCGGTGATCGGCGGGCCGAACTCGAGGCCCGGTTCCACTGTCGGGCCACCCTCGAGGTTCCAGCGCGAGTCGTTCTGCGGACCCCGATCGGGGTTGTTGCAGTCGTGCGTCTGGGCTGGGTTGTCGAGTGGCTGTGACGTCACGAAGTTCCACCGGTAGTACGGCAGGTCCTTCTTGTAGCACAGCGGCCAGCCGTAGTTCGCCGGTTCACGGACCACCATCACCCGGCCGGTGCCCGCCGGTCCGCGGAAGTTCTGCGGCGTCTGCGAGTCGGGCGAGTAGTCGGTGATGAACGCCACGTCGTTGTCGTCGACCTGAATCCGGAACGGGTTCCGGAATCCCATGGCGTAGACCTCCGGACGCGTCTTCTCGGTGCCGACCGGGAAGAGGTTGCCCTCGGGAACGGTGTAGGCACCGCCGAACGTGTTCTCCTCCTCTGTGCCGATCCCGCCGTCCTTGACGGTGATTCGCAGGATCTTGCCGCGTAGATCGTTGGTGTTCAGCGACGAGCGGCGGGCGTCGACATGTGGCGAGTTGTACAGGCCGGTCGCGGTCAGCTGATCGTTGAACGGCCCGAAGCCGCCGGAGTTGCCGCCGCCGGCCGGCGTGTCGTCACCGGTCACCAACCACAAATTGTTGTCCTTGTCGAAGTCGATGTCGCCGGCCACGTGACAGCACGCTCCCCGGTTGACCGGCACCCGGAGGATCTCCTCCTCGGATTCGATGTCGAGGTGGGCCGGAGTGCTGTCGGTCGCATCGACGAACTTGAACCGCGACAGCTGGAAGTAGCCGACCCACGGGTCCCACACCGACGGATCCGCGCCAGTGGTCGGCGCGTTCGCCGTCGGAGTCGTCTGCGTGACGATCTCACCCGTTGACAGCTTGACGTCCTTCACCGTCGGCGGGGAGTAGAAGAGGTAGACCCACTTGTTGGTCTCGAAGTCATTGTCGATTCCCGGGCCGTACAGGCCGTCCTCGCTGGCCATGTAGACCGGGATCTGGGCCAGCAGGGTGCTCTCGTTCGCCCCTGGATCGTGGAGCCGCACGCCGCCGCGGCGGTCGGTCTGGATGACCCGGCCGTCGGGCAGTACGTCGAAGCCGATGGGCTCGTTCAGGTTCGGCTGTGCGGTGATCTTGGTCTGCTGGTAGTTGGCCAGCACCGTCGCGCCGCAGTCGCTGTACTCGGGATCCGCGAAGCCGGCCGCCCAACCGATCGCACCACCCAGATGCGACCGGAACTCGGGTTCGGCGAAGCTGGCCACGGTGTTGCCCATGCTGCTGTAGAACGAGCGCCCACCCTGGTAGTCCTTACACCAGGCCACTGGATGATCATGACCCATCGAGCCGCCGGTGATGCCCGTCAACTGGCCGCCCCACGGCTGACGCTCGAAGGAGCCGAGGTCGTCCACCCTCTCGACCACCGTGGCGAGCACGTGGCTGTCGCCTCGCACGTTGGCCTCGAAGTTGTACCAGGCGTCGGACCGGGTCCAGTACTCCGGCAGGTCCTTGGACGCGTCGTGCACCCGGTCGGCGACCTTGACCGTGCCGGCCTGGACGTCCGTCCTGCCGGTGGCCCGGGTACCGATGATCTCGGTGTAGAACTCCCAGTCCGGTTCCATCTCGACAGCTGAACCGAGGCCGACGAATCCGCCACCGGCGGCGTAGTACTGCTCGAAGGCGTCCTTCTGCGCGTCGCTGAGCACCGCGCCGTCGCTGTTCAGGAAGATCACGGCCCTGAACTTGCCCAGCTGATGGGGTTCGAACTTCTCCGGCTCTTCGGTGACCTGCACAGAGAACTGCTGTGCGCGGCCCAGCGCCCGGATGGCCGCGACTCCGGCGACCGTCTGCGGTGCATCGACGTCCTCGGTGAAGACCAGGACGCGGTACTGGATCGCGTTCTGTGCGGGTGCGGCCGAGCTTGGCGAGGTCGCCGCCAATCCGGCTGCGACGAGCCCGAACAGCGCACCCGCGGCGGCGGCCCGCCGCGGTACCTTGCTACGTTTCTTCATGGGTTTCTCATCTCCGTACTACCGCGTGATCGGTACGTGGGTTGGGTGCCCTTGCTTGCTGCGGCCGGCACGATGGCAGTCGGCGGCGGCCGCAGCGGGTGACGCGAGCCCTCGATGGGCTCGGGCTGGGCTCGGCGCCCGATGGGC
>DATHUM010000152.1:0-22702 GCA_035462225.1 Jiangellaceae bacterium
GGACAGCAGCAGGAGGGTTCCGAACGGCAGCAACGCGAGAATGCGGGCGGTGGCGCGCGCCGTAGCGAGCTGGCTGGACGCCGCGCGACGCACGGCGGCCTCTGTCCGCAGCGAGTCGGCCACCGCGACCACCACGCGGGAGAGCGGCGCGCCGGTGCAGTCGGTGACATCCCACCCCGCAGCCACGGCACGCAGCGAGGCCGCGCCGGGTGCCGTTGCGGCCGCGCGCAACGCGGCGGCCACGTCTCCGCCCGTGGCCGCTCGAACCGCCGCCGAACCGAACAGCTCGGGCCAGTCCTCGGCCACGGCTGCCATGGCACGGGCCACGGGCGCACCGGCCTGCAGCTCGGCCGCCAACGCCAGGCATGCCTCGACGACATCGGCATCCCGCCGCAAGACATCGGCGCCGCCGGCCAACGGCTTCGTGGTCGGCCGGATCCAGCGACGCCGGGTGCGAGGTCGCACGTCGCCCGGGGCCAAGGTAGGCCGGCCGTGCCGAAGGCGAACGAAGCGATGGGGTGCACCACCGTGACTTTCTGCCAACCGGACGGCGAGAAGGCTCGGCCGGCGGCCGGTGAGCAGGCCGGCCGCCACCGCTGCGAGCAGGGCCGCGAGCGCGCCGCTCACACCAGGGCCGGAGCGATCCAGGACCGCAGCCGGCCGGCCGCGGCGGCTTCGGTGAACTCACCAGGGGCAAGGCTCCGAACCGCCGGCACCACCACGACAGAGCCGCCACCGGCGCGCTCGACGACTGCTATCTCGGCGATGCGGCGGCATCCCGAGCGGTCTCGCACCAGGTGGATCACCGCGGCCAGACCAGCCGCAACCTGGGCATGGACGGCGTCCCGGTCCAGACCTGCGGCCACGCCCAGCGCTTCGAGGCGGGCCGGTAAGTCGGCGGCCGAGTTCGCATGCAAGGTGCCGCAACCGCCCTCGTGGCCGGTGTTCAACGCACTCAGCAGGTCGACTACCTCGCGGCCGCGCACCTCACCGACCACCAACCGATCCGGGCGCATCCGCAATGCCTGGCGCACCAACTCGTCGAGCCCGACCCGACCGGCGCCTTCCACGTTGTGTGGTCGGGCCTCGAGCCGCACTACGTGCGGCAACGACGGCCGCAACTCGCCGGAGTCTTCGACCAGGACCACCCGCTCGGTGGGATCGGCCAGCGACAGCAGCGCCCCCAGCACCGTCGTCTTGCCGGTGCCTGTGCCGCCGGTTACCAGGAACGCCAGCCGAGACCGCACGATCGCCTGCAGCCACGGCGCGAGGTCGGGAGCGACGCTTCCCGACCCGATCAACTCATCCATGCTGAAGACGTGGCCCGCCGGAACCCGCAGACAGATGATCGTCCCCTGGGGTGAGATCGGCGGCAGCACGGCATGCAGCCGGACACCGTCGGCCAGCCGGGCATCGACGAAGGGCATGCCGTCGTCGAGCCGTCGGTTCGCGCTCGCCGCGAGCCGCTGAGCGAGCCTCCGCACGTCGTGCTCGTCGCCGAGCCGAAGCGGGATCTGCTCCAGACCGTTGCCACGGTCGACCCACACGTCGGCAGGCCCGTTGACAAGAACGTCGGTGACGCCCGGCTCGCGCAACAAACCCTCTAGGGGCCCCGCTCCGGTGATCTCGGCTCTGAGCCGCTTGGTGGCATCGAGGACGCCGGCATCACCGAGGACGGCTCCTTCAGCCCGCAAGGCCGCCGCCACCTGCGAGGCCGTCGGCGCGGCCGAAGCTGCTGCCAGCGACGTGCGTATCCGCTCGACAAGTTCGGGGTCGACCCGCATCAGGCCGCCTCCGCATCGTCTCGGTCGACCATTTCGTCGAGCAGGCGCTCGCAGATCGTTGCCAGCGGACCACGCCCCGACCAGGCGGGTGGTTCGCCACGCTCGAGTGCCTCGGCGAGCCCCGGCTCGGGATCCAGCTCTGCCGCCACTGGCAGGCCCAACGCCGCCGCGATGTCAGTCGAGCGCAGGCCCGACGGAGCCGGTTTACGGACGACGACGCTGATGTCGGACGCGACCACGCCGAGCCCGGCAGCCACCCGACCGGCCGCCGCGACCGCCCGCACCTCGGCGGGCACCACGAGCAGGAGGCGGTGGCACTGGCCGGCGAATTCCTCCGTCGCCGGATCGCAGCGGCGGGGCAGGTCGACCACGACCAGGTCCCATGATCGTCGGGCGGCGGCGACGACTGCCCGGACGGCTTCGGCAGGCACATTGAGCATGCCGCCTCGGTCCCACGACAGAACGGTCAACCCATGCGGATCGGGAAGGTGGTCGCGGAGGGTCGATCCGCCGATCCGGCCGCGGGTGTCGGCCAGGTCGGGCCATCGCAACCCGCCACTGTGTTCTGCACCTAGCACCAGGTCGAGCCCACCGCCGAAGGGATCGGCGTCGACAAGCATGGTGGCCAGCCTCCGACGAACCGCACACACTGCAAGTGCTGACGCGAGCACCGATGCACCTGCGCCGCCACGGCCCCCGGCGACACCTACCACGATCGCCTGCTCGGGACCGCCGCCGTCGGCCACGTCGGCGAAGCACTCGACAAGCCGAGCCTCGCCTGTGCCCAGCTCGAGAACATGCTCCGCCCCGAGCCCGACAGCGCGCTGCCAGGTTGCGGTCACCGGGGGGCCTGCGCACACCACGAGGACGCCCGGCCGTCGCGGCGGACCGAGCGCGAGCAGGCTTTCGGCCCGGTCGTCACCGACGAGGACGATCGGCGCGGCCGACCAGCGCGCCCGGGCCGCCGCCGCATCGGCGACCACGTCGGCCTCTATACCGGCCGCGGCGGCGAGGCGGAGCAGATCGTCCAGAACGTGATCATCTGCGGTGACCAGCAGCGGACGCGTACCCGGCGACACGAGTCGGTTCATAGAGACCTCCCGATCTCAGAGCTCGGAGAGGTCAAATCTGGCCGCGACAAGCGGGCTGCCCGCCTTGACAGCGACAAAATGTGGATAACGATGGCAGCTGCACCCCGGGTGTGGACAACCGCGGCAGTCAGGTGGAAACGGAAGCGGCCCCCGTCGGGGGGCGACGGGGGCCGTTAGGGATCCGGCTAGGGGGGCAAGCCGAACCCAAGCGGCGGGGGGTGCCGCTCTTTGCATTGTCCCCAGTTTAAGCCCCGAGAAACCTCGGAAGTCGAGAAAATCTTCGAAGACCTGGCCACGCCTCCAAGTCGCCGCTTGCACATCCTCCCTCCTATGCTCGGCTTGTGGACAACGACGCCCCGAATCCCGGCGCACCGGCCGCACGGTCGGATCCCCAAGCGCAGCCCGGTTCCCGCTCCGCAGCGTTCTTCGACCTCGACAAGACCATCATCGCCAAGTCGAGCGCCCTGGCATTCTCACGCAGCTTCTACGAAGGCGGGCTGATCAACCGGCGGGCCGTTCTGCGAAGCGCGTATGCACAGTTCGTGTACCTCGTGGGCGGCGCCGACCACGACCAGATGGAACGGATGCGCGAATACCTCTCGGCGCTTGTCACCGGGTGGGACGTCAAGACGGTCAAGGACATCGTCGCCGAGGCACTGCACACCATCGTCGATCCGATCGTCTACGACGAGGCGGTCACCCTGATCGAGGAGCATCGCCGCGCCGGTCGCGATGTCGTGATCGTCTCGTCCAGCGGTGCGGAGGTCGTGGAACCGATCGGCGAAATGCTCGGTGCCGACAAGGTGATCGCCACCAGGATGATCACCGGTGACGACGGCAAGTTCACCGGCGAGATCGAGTTCTACGCGTACGGCGACACCAAGGCGAATGCGATCGCCGAACTGGCCGAGGCCGAGAAGTACGACTTGAGCCGCAGCTACGCGTACTCGGATTCCGCTACCGACCTGCCCATGCTCGAGGAAGTGGGGCATCCGTACGCGGTGAATCCGGACCGGGCACTGCGCAGGATCGCGGCCGACCGCGGCTGGCCCGTTCTGGTGTTCTCCAAGCCCGTCGCCCTGCGCAAACGGGCGGCGTCGTTCCGTGACGCGCCCAAACCTGCGCTGGCGGCGGCCGCCCTCGGGGCCGGCGCCGCGGCAGCCGGACTGGCCTGGTACGCGGTACGCAGGCGCGCCCGCCCCTCGTAGTTGCGGCCGAACTGGGGTATAACCGCTGCTAGGGGGAGGAACGCAGTGAGCCGAGACCCCAGCGACGACTACGAGATCCTCGATCTCGCGGATTCGACTGCGGACGGGTTGAGCAACCCGATCCGGGTACTTCCACGACTCGACCTTGGAGAGATCACCAGCGAAAGCCCGGCCGCCGCCGCTTTGACCCGCCGGCCATCGTGGCAGCTCTGGCTGGTCGCGATCCTGGCGTTCTGCCTTGGGGCGGCCGGCGGTGGGTACGCATGGAGCCTGCGCACCCAAGCTGCCGACGAGGCCGAGCAGGCGGCCCAGGCCGAAATCATCGTCGGCAATGTGGTCGGCCGGATAGACCCCGCCTCACAGATTCAGCACCTCGGCGTGCTGATGCTCAACAACGGCCCGCGCGACATCGAGGTCCTCAACGCACACCCGCTCGGCTGGGCGACCCACAGCTCGCACCGAACGCTCATCCCAAGCTCCGAATGGGGATCGGTGCGGATCTCAGTCCAGCCGATCTGTGACTCTCCCGCCCCGACCGAACTCGCCGTACAGGTCCGCACCGACGCCGGTGACAGTACCGTGACCGTCGCACTACCGCCCGGCGGCAGCATGCTCGACGAGGCTCACGACCAGGCGTGCGGACCCGATCCAGGCCTGCGCTACGCAATCAACGCGGGCCGGGTAAGCGTGCTCGATTCGACCGAACCGGACACCCTGCGCATGAGGATCGTACTACGGCTCTCCGTCCCCGCTACGGAGCTTTCGGTCACGGCCGTCAACGCCTCGGCAAGCGGGTTGCTCGCAACCGCGACCAACCTGCCCGTCACGTTCCGCTCCGACCGGCTCTCACCGGGCCTGCTCGACCTGTTGTGGCGGATCACCTCATGTGAGGCCACGGCCATGCTCGGCGACGTCGCACCGCAGCTGACTGTGATGCTGCCGGACGAGACGACGTACCGCACCCACGTCATCCTGCCGGGACAGGCCGTCGCGATACTCGCCCGGTTCGCACTCGATCAGTGCGCGGAGTGAAACGTAAAGATCTTGCCGAAAGGCTTTCCTTGGCCCGTCCCATGACTTACAAAGTAGGTAGGCCGTAAGGCCATGCACGGCAACTGGGCACCCACGCGGCGACCAACCCATGTACGGGCAGTCGTCCCCGGGGCAGCCGGGGCGACAGAATGCAGCACGCCTGGTAACCCAGTCTGACGTGTCAGCGACGGCGCCCCCGTTGACAACTCTGGGGCGCCGTTCGCACGAGCCCTTTTGCGATCCACTCCTGCGACTTCGCCACGCTCGGGCGTGTCACGATAGGCGGTGCAGTGGACGATCAGCACGAACACGATACGTACGAGATCCTCGACGTACGCCCGCCGCTTCGCAGGCACCGAGGCGAGGAGGGTTCGCGCGCCCGGAGCGGCGACACCGGGCCGGCGGACGTCATCGACCTTGGCGAAACCGCGGTAGCCGCCACCCCGCCGGCGCCGCCGCCTCGTTGGCACCGTTGGGCGATCATGGCCGGCGTCTTCCTCGTTGGAATCGCCGTAGGCGGCTACGGATGGCATGCGCGCACCGAAACGGTCCATGCCGCGAAGGTCGAGGTGATCGGAATTGATCTCCGAGGGGAAGTCAAACGCGACGACGAGCAGTCCCGCTTCTTCGCGCAGATCCAGAACTCCGGGCCGCGCGACGTGACGATCATCGACATGCGGTTCCCAGGCGCACCCGACCCGGCCGGCGACGAAATCCGTGAGGTGACAGTGTCCGCAGGCGGCACGCAAGTCGTCGCCACCCGCGGCACGATCGACTGCGAGTCCGGCATACCCGAAACCCTGGAGGCAGAGGTCCGCACCGAAGCAGGTATCGCATCGGTCTCGGTACCCCTCGCGCCGGTTACGACACTCGGACTATCTTTTTCGCCCCTCTGCGAACGATGGGACGAGCAGATTTACGGGCCGGGGACTTACCTGTACAGCAACTCGCTGCATCCGGTGATCGGTTCGCCGGTCCACCACATGGTCGTGGGCATGGACCATGCGTTCGGACATGTCGAGGTCATCCAGGTGACGGTGGACGCGCCCGGTTTCGCGGCGGTGCCGACCAACTTGCCGGTCGCGATCGGCAGGGGCCGCCCGGCATCGCTCGAACTGGTCGCGGGTACGATCGCCGGCGCTGGTGGCGTCGCACTGGCGTCCAGCGCGTCCGGCTCTCCTCCGAGCCTTGTCACCGCGCCGCTGTTGAACAGCGACTACGAGCGTTCCGCCGAAGGCTTGGTGACCCTGGCGGTCGACGTGTTCAATTCGAGCGAGCAGGATGTGTCCGTCGTGGTCAGATCGTTCGCCGGATGGCCGGTGTCCGGGAGCGAAACCGAAAACAGAGGTGCTATCGGCCGGTACCTGGACCCAACTGGAGATAATCGCGGCACCCGACTGTGATGCGGTGCTCACCGAAGTCATGGCGGTCGACGCCGGTTCATACTCGCGGGACGTGCCGCCGGGTCGGGATATCCCTCGCATATCGCGCCGGGTTCATGATGAGTTCTGCGGGCTGGAGCCGTACCTCTTCGCCACGACGGAGATCGACTCGGCTACTGCCGACGACCAGGGCCTTCGCATCGATCTACGGCTTCTCGGTCATGGGCGAAGGGCGCTGGGCGATTTACAGCTCATCGATGCAAGGTCGCCCCTGCAAGGCAGCACTTTTCGCGTGACGAACGTGCCGACGACGCTGGCCGTCTACGGCTCTACCGTGCTCGATGCCTACTGGACTGTCGACGACTGCACCGTGGCTCTGCAATCTATCGCCCGTCCGGCCGTCACCTTCATCACCCAGCAGGGCGTCGTCGTGGAGGCTCCGCTCGATGATCGCGGAGCTGCCGCACTCGCCCGGTACATAGCGAACGAGTGCACGCCGTAGGCGAGCGCACTCAGCCGAGCGACCGGCAGATCGCGATCCCTTCCTCGGCACCACGTGCGTACGCCTCGCAACAGTGCCGAACCCAGGCACCCACACCGTCGGGAGTGCCTTCGGCGTACGCCGCCAGAAGCGGCCCATACGACCGGGCGAACTCGGCGTGGCCGGCCTCCGGGACGCTCACCGCCCTGGTATCCACACCGCGGGCGACCAGCACGACTCGCTCGGCAACCCGGGCAGTGACTCCATCGGCGACGCCGAACGGCGCGATCGTGGCCAGCTCACCGTGCACCAACGCCGCCACCACAACCGAGGGCGCCGCCGTGCTTGCCACGACGAACCGAAGCAACTGATCGAATCTCGCCGTGTCGATGCCATCGCGTGGCCGTCCGAGCGTCACCCTGTCGGCCCGATCCTTGGCGGCCAACAGGTGAATACGCGCCAGCGCCTGGCCAGGGGCCTTGCTCCATACCCCGGCCAATGCCGGCACCTCCGCCGTCGCTCGCAATGCACCCTGGACCACCGGATCCGTCAGGTCGTCACCGTCCGCCCCGTCGAGCTTCGCCGACGAGCGGGCTCCGCGTACCGCGGACTCGGCCGCCACGCGGGCGGCATTGCTCCGGACGGCCGGCTGGCGCAACAGGACATCAATGGCATCGCGGGCATGAGCAGCGGCGACACCGACGCCGGACAACGCTGCGACGGCCGAGAACGGGTCACTGCCATGGGACACAGCGACCGACGATAGCCGCAGTCTTACAGTGAAGTGAGCCCTCTTGCTGTCTCCCAGTGGGTAATGGTGAGGTATGCCTACGAAGCCGAGAGACTGGAGCACGACGTGAGCAGTGAAGCCCTGTCCAATCTCCTGCACGAGGATCGGCGCTTTCCGCCGCCCGACGAATTCGCCAAGCAAGCCATCGCCACCGCTGAGCTCTACCAAGAGGCCGCGGCCGACCGGCTCGCCTTCTGGGAACGCCAGGCTCAAGAGCTCATTACCTGGGACCGCGAATGGGATCAAGTGCTCGACTGGTCGAACGCACCGTTCGCCAAGTGGTTCGTCGGTGGCACCCTGAACGTCGCGTACAACTGCGTTGACCGGCACGTCGAGGCCGGCTACGGCGACCAGGTGGCAATCCACTGGGAAGGCGAACCAGGTGATACCCGGACGATCACCTACGCCGACCTTCAACGGGATGTGAGCCGGGCGGCCAACGCGCTGCTCGAACTGGGCGTCCAGAAGGGTGACCGGGTCGCCATCTACATGCCGATGATCCCGGAGACCGCTATCGCCATGCTCGCGTGCGCCCGCATCGGCGCACCACATTCAGTGGTGTTCGGCGGCTTCTCCTCCGATGCGCTCAAGGGCCGGATCCTCGACGCCGATGCCCGCGTGGTCATCACCTCGGACGGCGGCTACCGCCGCGGTTCGGCGAACGCCCTCAAACCCGCGGTCGACGCGGCCGTGGCCCAGTGCCCCAACGTGCACACGGTTCTGGTGGTCCGACGGACCGGCCAGGACATCGACTGGACCGAAGGACGGGACCGCTGGTGGCACGAGGTGGTGGACACCCAAAGCGACCAGCACGCCTACGAATCGCACGACGCAGAACACCCGCTGTACATCCTCTACACGTCCGGGACGACGGCCAAGCCGAAGGGCATCCTGCACACCACGGGGGGGTACCTCACCCAGGTCGCGTACACCCACCGCAACGTCTTCGACCTCAAACCCGATACCGATGTCTTCTGGTGCTCGGCGGACATCGGATGGGTGACCGGCCACAGCTACATCGTGTACGGGCCGCTGGCGAACCGAGCCACGTCGGTGATGTACGAAGGCACGCCGGACACCCCGCACAAGGGACGCTGGTGGGAAATAGTGGCCAAGTACGGGGTGACGATCCTCTACACCGCCCCGACGGCGATCCGGACCTTCATGAAGTGGGGTGACGAGTTCCCGGCCGCCCACGACCTGTCGGCGTTGCGGCTGCTCGGCACCGTCGGCGAGCCGATCAACCCAGAGGCGTGGATCTGGTACCGCAAGAACATCGGCGGTGAGCGCACCCCTGTCGTCGACACCTGGTGGCAGACCGAAACCGGTGGCATCATGATCAGCCCACTGCCCGGCGTGACCGCCACCAAGCCGGGTTCGGCCATGACCGCACTCCCAGGAATCAGCGCCGACGTAGTCGACGACACCGGCGCGTCCGTCCCCAACGGTGGTGGCGGGTACCTGGTGCTGACCGAGCCGTGGCCGGCGATGCTGCGCACCATCTGGGGCGACCCCGATCGATACCGGGACACGTACTGGTCCAGGTTCGCCGACAAGGGCTACTACTTCGCCGGTGATGGCGCCAAGAAGGACGAGGACGGCGACATCTGGCTGCTCGGCCGGGTCGATGACGTCATGAACGTCTCGGGCCACCGGATCTCGACGACCGAGGTCGAGTCGGCCCTTGTGTCACACGACAAGGTGGCCGAGGCGGCGGTGGTCGGGGCGACGGACCCGACGACCGGCCAGGGCATCGTGGCCTTCGTCATCCTCCGGGCAGAGGCGGGCGACGGCGGGGACGGCATCGCCGTCGAACTGCGGAACCACGTCGCCAAGGAGATCGGCCCGATCGCAAAGCCGCGACAGATCATGGTGGTGCCGGAACTGCCGAAGACCCGGTCCGGCAAGATCATGCGGCGGCTGCTGCGCGACGTCGCCGAGAACCGCGCGCTGGGCGATGTCACCACGCTGGCCGACCCGACGGTGATGAACCTGATCGGCGAGGGTCTGGCGAAGGGCCGCACCGAAGACTGACTCCGTTCGATCACGTTCAGCAGGGCTATCGGTGCCGTACCAGGCCCCGTGCGCCTGGTACGGCACCGACACGCCTACTGGGCGGCCCACCCGCCAGTGCTCAGACAGCGCCGGCCGCTACCGCAGGGATCGCACCACGTCGAGTGCCTTCACAACAAGAACCACCGCCGCCGCGATTACCAGCATGATCAGCCACGGGAACCAGTCGAACGGTGCGTCCGGCTTCCCCGCCGGCCGGATATCAGCGTCTAGGAACGACGCTGGAATGGACACGTGCATGGGGAAGTAGGTGCCCGAGGTGCGTGGCGTCGGATTGCTCCCGCCGACGATCCGGTCCGGATGTCCCCAACCGTCGGACCCCCACGGAATCACGTCGATTCCGTCATCACTACCTGGATACGCGGCGTCTATGTACTGGTACCGCACCAGGACGCCGCGCTCGCCCCAGCCGACCAGCAGCGGCTCGGACCACCTGTCGTGGCTGAACAATCCAGGAGACTCGCCCGTATCGACATCGAACACGGCGATCGCAGCGGATTCGTCGGCCTCACGGTAGGCAACCGCGACCATCGTCCCATCCGGCGAGAAGACGCCGCTGCGTACCTCATGCTGTGCTGACGCGGAGAGCGACAGTGCAGCTACTTCACCTGCGTCTACCTCAGCGACCACCCAATGTTGATCGTCCTCGTCCCAGCGCAGCTCTCGCTGCCCGTCCGGACTGAACGCGATCGGAGCCGCGTACCGGCGCGGTTGCCACTCGCCAGTGCCGATATCCAGGACACCGTCCCGGCCTTGGCTGCCGTACTCGCCATCTATGCCGATGGCGAGTCTCGTACCATCCGGCGTCCATATTTGGTGGACGGCCACGCTCGGCCGACCGAACGTGACAAGTTCACCGGTCCGCACGTCGACGACCCGCACCCCTTCGCCGAATCCGATCCCGCTAGCCAGCTTCGTGCCGTCCGGCGACAGAACTGGACCCCGGATGGACCCCGCGAGACTCCGCACCGCCCGGACATCGCCAGTGTGTGCCCCGACGACCACCGCGACGACGTCCTCGGTGAATAGCCCGACCCGAACGTCGTACGCTTCGTACGCAAAGGACGCAGGCCCGCCCAATGGAGAGTCCGCCAAATCCGTCATGTTCGGCGGTACGTTGTATAGCCGGTCCGGAATGGTCGGCTCCCTCAGGCCGGGTGCAGGCTCGACCGGCGACACTGGATCGACCGACCACTGTTGGCCCACCCCCACCGAGACCATTGTGGCCACCGCCAGGGCGGCTACACCGCCAGCGACGACGACGGCGATTCGCCGGGTCCGGCGCGCCCTGCGACCTCGGGCCCAGGGATCGGCCGTCAGCTCGAATTCCGGGCAGTTGTCGGCCTCGTCGTGGAGCGCTGTCTGCAACGGCTCAGTCACGAGTCACCTCCATGACGCTGGCCAGCTCCGGAGCGACGGCCCGAAGCCGGGCCAAGGCTGCTCGGGTCTGCGACCGGACGGTGCCGACCGATACATCCAGCCGCTCAGCCGCCTGCGACTCGCTGAGATCCTCGTAATAGCGCAAAACCAGAACCGCTCGCTGCTTCGGCGTGAGGCGCTCCAGTGCCTGCCGCACGGTCAGCCGCAGCGACACGTCGGCCGTGGTGTCGGTGCCAGAAGGCTGCTCCCGGCCGTGGCTGCCGAGAACCTCGATGAACCGGCGCTTGCGCCCAGCCGACACGTGCTCGTGGTAAAGGATCTTGCGGACGTAGGGCTCCGGGTCGCCATTGGCCGCCACTCGTTCCCATCGCATGGCCACCTTGGCGAGCGCTGTCTGGACCAGATCTTCAGCCAGGTGCACATCACCGGTGAGCAGCCAGGCGGCCCGCTTCAGTGCCGGCAGGCGAGCACCGACGAAGCAGCGGAACGTCTGCTCTGCGTCGTGCATTCCACGCCCCTCGCCGTGTCAGCTCTCCTGACCTATACACGCTTGGATAGCCGCGGATCTAGGGGCATGTTGCCGGCGGGACTACGTCCCTGGCTCGTCAGGAATCCCCAACGTGCCGGCGTCCTCGTCCGTTGGTGGCTCCGTGGGCTCGGTAGTCGGCGACTCGGTGGGGCTGGGGGTCTCGGGCTCGACCGGGACCTCGGGGTCAGGAAGCTCTTCGGCAGGCGGCGCGGGCACTTCGCGATCATCGCGATCCGGCGGATCGGTCGGCGATTGCGAAGGCCGGTCCGACTCCGGCGTCGGCCCTGGCTGCCCCGGTTCGTCGACCTCGTCGGTGTCCGATCCGGGATCGGTCGAAACACCGCTGCCGCCAAGCTCGCCGAGGGTAGTCCGCCCCCCGCCGGACAAGCTCGATCCGGAGACGGACTCGATGCCTGTGATCACCAGAAACGCCAGAACGAACGACGCGAGGGCGCCGGCCACGATGAGCCATATGCGAGCCGGAGTCCAGCGGCGACGTACCGGATCGACCGCTACCTCACGTTCGTCCCCGTCGGCGGCAACGTGCCCGTCCGCAGGCACTATTGTCCCGGTTTCTCCACCTGCTCGGTCGGCACCGGCGGACACACCGCCGAGAGCAACCGTAGGCTGATCATCTGCCAATGGCCCGGTGATGCTGGCCGGACCAGCGGGCTCGGACCGGTGTGAAACGTCGGCCGCAACCAGCGGCAACTCGGCCGTCTCTACTGTCCGCGGCAGCTCCGCGGTCTGCGCGACGGGATTGCTGCCTGGCAACTCGATGGTCCGGATGCTGGACCTGGCCGCCATCTTCCGCGTCCGGTCCAGCGATCGGACGTAGATATCGGTGCCTATCGTGCTGAACAGGCTGATGACCCCTACGCCGATGACGGTCCCGTAGACGCCGAGCCGAGAAGCGAGGAAGGCGCCGGTTACGGCGGCGAGCGAAGATGCCAGTACGTGGGCAGGACGTAGTCGGGGGGTCTGTTCTGGATCAGCCATAAACTCGTTCGGTTGGATGGCGGGCGGCCTCATCGACAACGTGCCCGGCCACGATCTTGTTCCGCTCACACCCCGACTGTGAGCACACTCACGGCGAAGAATCGATCCCGCCATCGCGCTGCCGCGGGCCACCCATTCCACGAGCCGGATACGTGGGCCGGTCCTCTTCTGCCCGCAGGTACCCTACTGACCCAACCGAGGATGGGAGGACGCATGCCGAATGCAGCCGGCCTCGTCGCTGTCTTGGCCGCGTTCTGGCTCGTCCTCTCCGGGCAATACTCGGTGCTGCTGCTCACGGTCGGCGCCGCCTCGATCGCCCTGGTGGTATGGATCTCGCAGCGAATGGAGATCGTCGACGAGGAGCAGCCGATCCACCTGACCTTGAGCCTGCCGCGATACGTGGCGTGGCTCGCGGTTCAGATGCTCGTTGCAGCGGTGCGAGTCGCGCGGCTGGTCTGGTTGCCTCGGCCGACGTTGCGTCCCGTCGTAGGACGGGTGCCCGCCAAAGACATGTCGCACCTCGCTCAGACGATCTACGCCAACTCGATCACAGTGACGCCGGGCACGCTTGCGATGACGGTCGACGACGAAAGTATCGAGGTCCACAGCCTCCAACCGGCCGGCCTGGAAGATCTGCGCCGCGGTGCCATGCTGGGCCGGGTCCGCAGGCTGGAGTCACGCTGATGCTCAGCGCGGCTCTGGTGGCCATTCTGGTCGCGATGGTGCTGGCGCTCGCGCGCGCCGTGGTCGGTCGGCACCTATACGACCGCATCCTCGCGATAAACGTGTTCGGCACCAAGACCGTGCTGTTCATCGCAATCGTCGGCTTCCTCACCGGCCGGCCGGACTTCCTTGATGTTGCGCTTGTCTACGCCTTGATCAACTTCGTCAGCACCGTCGCTGTGTTGCGCCTGAGTCACTACCGCGAGGCGATGTGACCGCCCTCGACGTGGCGAGCGGCGTGCTGCTGCTCGCAGGAAGCCTATTCGCCGTGACAGGCGGCATCGGCTTGCTGCGCTTTCCCGACTTCTACACCCGGACGCACGCGGCGGGCTTGATGGACTCCGCCGGAGCGGTCCTTATCCTGCTCGGTCTTCTGCTGCTGGCTCCAGACCTGGGCAGCGGGGTTCGGCTACTCCTTATCGCGGCCTTTCTGCTCGTCACCGGGCCGACAGCCACCCATGCTCTGGCCCACGCGGCGCGCAACGACGGCGTACGGGTGTGGGCTGAGCGGGAGGACAAGAAGCGATGAGCACCTTCGACCTGGCCGAGGCAGTGCTCCTCGGCATCCTCATCGTTACGGCGGTCGCCATCACCAGGGCGCGAAGCCTGTTCGTCGCTGCGATGCTCGGTGGCCTGTTCAGCCTGGTCACAGCCAGCCTGTTCGTCCTGCTCGATGCCGTGGACGTGGCCCTGACCGAGGCGGCCGTCGGTGCCGGCATCAGCACGGTGTTGTTCATCACCGCGTTGGCGTTGACGAACTCGCGGGAGGCGACGACACCCCGCCGACGAGTCATTCCCGCCGGGCTGGTCGCCGTCTTGGCGACGGCGGGCCTCGTTTACGCGAGCTTCGACCTTCCCGGGGTGGGTGACCCGGACAGCCCCGTCCAGACCCACCCGATCACCGACACCTACCTCAGGGAGTCACAAGAAGACCTGCACGTTCCAAATACCGTCACCGGCGTGCTCGCCAGCTACCGCGGTTACGACACGCTGGGCGAGGTTGTCGTGATCTTCACCGCCGGCATCGGCGTGCTGTTGCTGATGCTGGGGCCGCGTCGGCCGGCGGACGAAGTGAAGGACCGCGCATACCTGCAAACCGAGTACCGCGTCCTGCGCGTCGTCAGCAAGACATTGATGCCGTTCATCCTGCTCTTTGCCCTCTACGTGCTGCTCCACGGCGAGTACAGCCCGGGCGGAGGCTTCCAGGCCGGCGTGATCTTCGGTGCGGGCTTCATCCTGTACACGCTGATGTTCGGCCTCGCCGCAGTCCAGCGGGTGCTCCCGATGCGTACGCTCGTGGTGCTCGTGGCCGTCGGAGTGCTGATCTACGCGGGTGTGGGCGTGGCGACGATGGCGCTCGGCGGCGGGTTCCTCGACTACAACGAGTTCAATCCCGGCAACCCGTCTGGCGGTCAGGTCGCGGGACTCCTGCTGATCGAAGTCGGAGTCGGTGTCACCGTCGCCGCGGTGATGGTCGCCATGTTCTACTCCCTTGTCCGCCGGGGGGTTCGCCGTTGATCGCGACCCACTACACCTACTGGATCATCTTCTCCCTCATGATGATCGGCCTCTACGCGGTGATGAGCCACGGCAACCTGGTGAAGAAACTCATCGGTCTCAACATCTTCCAGGTTGCCGTGTTCATGTTCTTCATCAGCCTCGGCCGCGTTGACGGTGGCAGCCCGCCGATCATCACCGAAGGAATCGAGGTCTACTCCCATCCGCTGCCGCACGTACTGATCCTGACCGCCATCGTGGTCGGTGTAGCGACGACGTCGGTAGGTGTCGCGATCGCGATAAGGATCTACGAGGCGTACGGCACCGTCGAAGAGGACAACGCGCTGGCACGGGACGCGGCCGAGGAGGGAACGCAGTGACCTCCCAGCTGCCCGCACTGCAGGTCGTCGTCCCGCTGGTGTGTGCCGCGGGCTGCGTACTGCTGCGCTCGGCGTTCGGTGCATGGTTGCTGTTCAGCGTCGCCGCAACGGCCTCTCTGTTGACCGCGGTTGTCTTGACCGTCCAGGTATGGGACGGCGACGTCATCAGGTACGAGATGGGCGGTTGGCCGGCGCCTGCGGGGATCGAGCTGGTGATCGACCAGGCCAACGTCGTTGTGCTGCTCCTGCTCGGCGTGATCGCAGTGATCGCGGCGGCTTACGGCAGGCGCAGCATCGAACTCGAGGTGCCGCTACGGCGGATCCGGATGTTCTACGCCGCCATGTGCCTCCTACTCACCGGCCTGTTCGGGATCACGGTGACCGGCGACGCGTTCAACTTGTTCGTATTCCTGGAGATCTCCTCGCTGTCGTCGTATGCGTTGATCGCGTTGGGACGGCGTCGACGAGCGCTGCTCGCCGCATTCCAGTACCTGGTGATCGGCACGGTCGGCGGGACGTTCCTGCTGATAGGCGTGGGCCTGGCATTCGCCGTCACGGGGACGCTTAACATGGCGGATCTAGCCGACCGGCTGCCCGCGGTTGCAGGCAACCGGGCGGTCACCGGCGCGGTGGTCTTCATCTTCGTCGGACTCGCCATCAAGATGGCCGTCTTCCCACTTCACGCCTGGCTACCCGGGGCGTATTCCGAAGCACCGTCGGTCGTCAGCATCGTGCTCGCCGCCGTGGGCACCAAGGTGGCGATCTACGCGTTCGCGCGGTTCGCCTTCACCGTCTTCGGGATCGACGTGGTGTTCACCGACCTGCCGATCGGGGAGGCCATCCTTGTCGTCGGGAGCCTCGCGATGCTGGCCGGTGCGGGCGTCGCGTGCTTCCAGCAGGACTTCAAGCGGCTGCTCGCCTGGTCCAGCATCGGCCAGGTCGGAATGATCGTGACCGGTATCGGGTTGGCGACGGCGAGCGGGGTCAGCGCCGCGTACCTCCACATCATCAACCATGCGGTCATCAAGGGCGCATTGTTCGCGGCGGCCGGCATTCTGCTGATCCGTCTCGGGTCGACGTCGCTGGACTCGATGGCCGGCCTGGGCCGCCGGATGCCGCTGACGTTCGGGGCGGTCGTGATAGCAGGACTCGGCCTGATCGGTGTTCCTCCTACGGCCGGCTTCGCCAGTAAGTGGGCTCTGGCATCAGCGCTGGTCGAGGACGACCGTTGGCTGATCCTCATTGTCATGCTCGCCAGCTCGTTGTTGGCCATGGTGTACGTCGGCCGGATCGTCGAGGTCGGCTGGTTCCGCGCGCCCGCCGACCTCGACGAGAAGACTGCCGAGAACGTTGATCAGGCGACGGCAGGTGCGAACCCCGGTGTGGTCCGCGTTCGCGAGCAGACCTCACTACTCATGGCCGCGCCGGTGGCGCTGCTGGCCGTGGCGTCGGTGTATTTCGGTATCGACGCGAGCCTGCCGTCCAGCCTGGCCGACGGTGCCGCTCGAATCCTGACGGGCGGGGGTGCGCCGTGAACCCTATGCTCGCCGTGCCGCTTGCGGTCGTCCTGCCCCTCGTCGGAGTGGCCGGTGTCCTGTTGTGCCGCCGCCGGCCCAACACCCGTGATGCGATCTCGGTCGCAGCCGGCGTAGCCCTGGCGGCGGTACTGGTCAGTCTGTGGCCGGCGGCCGCGGACGGCGCCCGCATCGAGCTGTGGACCTGGCTGCCGAACATCACGCTCACCTTGGAGCTCGAACCACTAGGTCTGCTGTTCGCCACCGTCGCAGGAGTGCTGTGGCCGGTGACCACCGTGTACTCGATCGGGTACATGCGGGCCAACAAGGAACGGAACCAGACCCGGTTCTACGCCTTCTTCGCGCTCGCGATCGCAGCCGCGCAGCTCATCGCGATGTCCGGCGACCTGGTCACCATGTTCATCGGGTACGAGATGCTGACGCTGGCCACCTGGCCCCTGGTCGCCCATCAGGGCACGGCGGAAGCTCGGCAGGGCGCCCGCACCTATTTGATCATCTTGCTCACCACCTCGATCGGGCTGTTGCTGCCGGCCATCGTGTGGACCGCCTTGTTGGCCGGCACGACCCAGTTCGCCACCGGCGGTGTGCTGGTCGGCCAGGCCGGGCCGGCGGTGCTCACCCTGCTGTATGCGATGTACTTGTTCGGGATCGGCAAGGTTGCCCTGATGCCGTTCCACCGGTGGCTGCCCGCGGCGATGGTGGCGCCCACCCCGGTCTCGGCGTTGCTGCATGCGGTGGCCGTGGTCAAGGCCGGCGCGTTCGCGGTGGTCAAGGTGACCATCTACGTGTTCGGCCTGGACACGCTGGCCGAAAGCGGCGGTGCCGACCCGATGGTCTGGGTTGCGGCGGTCACGCTTCTGGTAGCCGGCACCATCGCCGTGACGCGGGACGACCTGAAGGCTCGCCTGGCCTACTCCACGGTCAGCCAGCTCGCCTACATCGCGCTGGGGGCTGCGCTGGTCGACCCGGACGCGGTCCTGGAGGGCGCCCTGCACATCGCAACGCACGCAGCCGGCAAGATCACCCTGTTCTTCTGCGCCGGCGCCATCTACACCGCCGCCGGCCTGACCAGGGTCAGCCAGTTGGACGGGCTGGGAGCCCGCATGCCGTTCACGTTCGGCGCGTTCACGATCGCCTCCCTTTCCATCATCGGGCTCCCACCGCTTGCCGGCACCTGGGACAAGATCTTGTTGATGGAAGGTGCGGTCAACGGCGAATGGACGGTGATGGCCGGTGTGATCCTCGTCGGCTCGCTGCTCAGCATCGCCTACTTGCTGCCGGTGTCGATACGAGCGTTCTTCCTGCCAGAACGCGCGGTCGTCGGCGCGGCCACCGATGACCCGTCTGGCGTACCGCTGCCGCGGGTGCCGATCCAGGAAGCCCCGGCCAGCTGCGTGGTGCCGCTGTGCCTGACCGCGCTCGCCTGTGTCGCCATGTTCTTCTTCGAGTACGAGCTGATCGAACCGCTGGCCAGGGTCCTGGAGGGGCGATGAGTGACCCAACCCCCCGGAAATCGGCCGGCGATCGGCTGAGCTACCTGGTTTACGCGGTATGCGGGTTGCTGCTGGTGGTGGAGCTTGTCTACCACCGGCATGCGTACTTCGCACTTGAGCGGACGTTCGGCTTCTACGCGGTCATGGGCTTCGGCGCCTACCTGACCGTCGTATTCACCGCCAAGGGCCTGCGCCGGCTGGTGCGCCGGCCCGAGGACTATTACGACCGGCCGGCCGGGCCATCGGCAGAGCGGGAGCCGGCCGATGGCTGACTGGCTGGCCAGCCCGGCGCTGCTGCTGATCGCCGGATCGCTGGTGGTTCCGCTGCTCCGGCCGGTGCCGCGCCGGATCTACACCCTCGCATTGCCGGTAGCCGGCCTGGCCTTGCTGCTGTGGCTGCCGGACGGCGAGTCCGGCCGGATCGACGCATTCGGCCTCGAATTGGTGACGCTGCGGGTGGACAAGCTGTCGTTCGTGTTCGCGCTGGCGTTCCTCATCGCCGGCATCCTGGCCGTGATCTACTCCTGGCATGTCCGCGACAACCTGCAGCAGGTCGCGGCGCTGATCTACGCCGGCGGAGGAATCGGGGCGACGCTGGCCGGCGACTTTGTCACGCTGCTCCTCTACTGGGAGCTGACGGCAATCTCCTCCGCGTTCCTGATCTGGGCCCGGCGTACCGAACGGGCGTACCGAGTCGGGCTCCGGTACCTGCTGATCCAGGTCAGTTCAGGAGTTCTGCTGCTCGCCGGAATCGCGGTCCACTACGTCACCACCGGCAACCTCGGCTTTGACGCGATGACGCTGGCCGAGCCCGGCGCCGCGCTGATCTTCATTGCTTTCGGTGTCAAGTGCGCCTTCCCGTTGCTGCACAACTGGCTGCAGGACGCCTACCCCGAGGCCACCGTCACCGGCACTGTTGTGCTGTCGATCTACACCACCAAGCTGGCGGTCTACACGCTGGCGCGCGGCTTCCCAGGCACCGAGCAACTGGTCTGGATCGGCGTCGCGATGACCCTTTTCCCAGTCGTCTACGCGGTGATCGAGAACGATCTGCGGCGGGTCCTGAGCTACAGCCTGAACAACCAGCTCGGGTTCATGGTGGTCGGGATCGGGATCGGCACCGAGCTCGCCGTCAACGGCGCGGTGGCCCATGCGTTCGCACACATCATCTACAAGGCGCTGCTTTTCATGGCGATGGGTGCGGTGCTCTACCGGGTCGGCACCATCAAGGCCTCGGAGCTGGGCGGGCTCTACCGCACCATGCCCTGGACCGCGGGTTTCTGCATCGTGGGATCAGCGTCGATCTCGGCGTTCCCGCTGTTGTCCGGCTTCGTCACCAAGTCGATGATCCTGTCCGCGGCGCTCGAGGACGGGCGATGGGTGGCCTACGTGCTGCTACTTGTCGCCTCCGCCGCGGTTGTTGACCACTCCGGCATCAAGGTTCCGTTCTTCGCTTTCTTCAGCCACGACTCCGGCAAGCGACCCAAGGAAGCACCAGCGAACATGCTGGCGGCGATGGGGCTGGCGGCGGCCCTGTGCCTGGCCATCGGGCTGTACCCACAACCGCTCTACGACCTGCTCCCCCATCCGGTGACGTACTCGGCCTTCACCGGCAGCCACCTGCTCACCCAGTTGCAGTTGCTGCTGTTCGCCGTCGCCGGGTTCGTCTTTCTATACCGGCGCGGCTTGTACCCCGTCGAAATGCCGGCGATCAACCTGGATTCGGACTGGACCTACCGGTGGTTGCTGCCCCGGATGTGGTGGCGCGGTACACAGGTGGCCACCCGGATGCGGCAGCGTGCCCTCCCACTGCGCGAACACATCCAGGATGGGCTGGCCTTCGCGGCCCGGCCGCTTCAGCTGCGTGGCTGGCTGGCAACGGCGTGGTCGACCGGCGCGATGGTGTGGTGGGTTGCGTTGCTACTGGGCGTCTATCTCGTGCTCGCGTTCCGGTGACCATGACCTCACCCGGGTCGTTGTCTGGGCCGTTCCCCGCAGCCAGTTCAACGGCAAGGCCGTCTGCGCGTCACCAGAAACGATCCACGCATCGTATTGACGAAACCCGAAGGCGATCCCTCGGGACAGCCACTCCAACGCGTCATTCCACTGCAACGCAAGCGGAGCAGCGATCTACGCCGACGTTCTCGAGGTACTGCAGCACCTGACGCCATGACAGGATGCAGCGGTGGGAACGGTGCGACCTTTAGCAGCGATCACAGCGTTGCTGCGTCAGCGGGTGCGTGGTCGATGCCGGGGAACACGCCACAGAGATGGTCAGAGATCGTGCTTAGAAAGCTCGCCGTCAGGTCGAGGCGGCTGTGCGTGACGCGGGGCAGGTCTCAGCTGGGGTCGAAGCCCTGCGCACTTCAAACGACCGGGGAATCTTCTCCATTTCGAAAGGGCCAGGGGACTCGATCGTGTTGCGCACCTCGTTCAGAGAACGAGTCTCGAGCGGGGGTGGCTTGTTCGCTAGCGACGCAGACGTGCTCCTCTGCGTCCAGTACACCGTCGAACCCGACGGAGACACCACGATCGCCGACACCGACTGCCCCGAACAAATGCTCACCGAGAGTGGCCAAACGGCGAGGCTGGCCCACACCGATCCCGCTTAAATGACGGCATGAACGAACCTGGCGCGGGGAAGGGCTTACTAAGACATCGCGACGCTCGTCCCGTTCCAGCCGCTGCGAGCTCGGATAGTCGCCAGACACTCGCTCACGTTCGTGGCTCCTTGTTGAGCGCAGGCCATTGATCTGCGTGTTGCTGCGCTGGCGGCGTGGACCTGGCACTAAGTTGATCTCCTAGTCTGTGCTTGTGGCGTCGATGCGCACGACGAGCCATGGCGGGCGGCTCACCACTTGGCGAAACAGCCCGCCGTTCCTGGCGACGTATCCGACCGACCGCCGCAGTGAGCGGGACCCAGCGGTGGCTGCGGGGGGTTAAAGTCGGTGCGTGATTGAAGGAGGCGATTCGGACGTGACGACTCGCGATGGAGACCGGCAGGCCGATGCGGCCGCCATGTCGACCGGACAGCTCATCGCCTCTATCAGAGACGACGTGAGCACTCTGGTTCGCGACGAAGTCGAGCTGGCCAAGGCCGAGTTGCGCGAGAGCGCAACCCGCGCCGGCGTAGGTGGCGCGCTCGGGCTCGCCGCCGCTTACCTCGCCATGCTGGCCAGCATCGCGCTCGTCATAGCTGCCGGCTACGGGCTGACTGCGCTCGGCCTCCACGCCGGATGGGCATTCCTCATCGTCGGTGGCGTGCTGCTGCTGTTCGCCGCGCTGCTGGTGCTGATCGCTCGTGGCCGGTTCGCCAAGGTGAGCAGGCCGAAGCGAACTCAGCGTGCGGCGACCCGTTTGCGCGCCGCGCTGCGGCCGGGTCCCCGGACGTGAGTACGAACGGCTCGCTGATCGAGACTGTCGACGTTATCGGGCCATGGGAGCACCGGCGGATCGCCGCCAACGGGGCCCGGTTTCATGTCGCGACCCTCGGCGACGGCCCGCTGGTTCTGCTCCTGCACGGGTTTCCGGAATTCTGGTGGGCCTGGCGGCACCAGATTGAACCGCTGGCCAAGGCCGGTTGGCGTGTTGCCGCCATGGATCTGCGCGGATACGGCAGCAGCGACAAGACACCCCGCGGCTACGATCCCACCAACTTCACGGCCGACGTCACCGGCGTGATCAGGTCACTCGGAGCTCGCGACGCGGTGCTTGTCGGCCATGACTGGGGCGCGTACATCGGCTGGGCCGCAGCCGTGATGCGCCCGGCGTACGTCCGCGGCTTGGCGGTGCTGTCGATGCCGCATCCGCTCGTGCTCACTCGGCATCTACTGCGCGGCCGGCACGCTCGGCACCTGCTTGGCGTCCAACTGCCGATGGCGCCCGAACGCCGGCTCGTGGCCGGCGGAGGGGCTCATGTCGAAAAGCTGCTGCGCCGGTGGTCCGCGCCGGAATCGCAGTTTCCCGATCCGGAGGCGGCGGCCCGGTACCGCGAAGCGATGAGTCTGTGGCCCTCGCCGCACTGTGCACTCGAGTACCAGCGTTGGGTCGTCCGGTCGTTACCTCGGGTGGACGGGCGCCGGTTCGCGCACCGGATGGCCGCCCCGGTCGAGGTACCCGTGCTGCAGATCCACGGCGGGGCGGACCGAGTGATCCCCGCCCGGCTTGCCGCCAAGTCACGCGAGCATGTGAGGGCACCGTACCGGTGGGTTCGTCTCGACGGCGTCGGCCACTTCCCTCACGAGGAGGCGCCTGAACGCACCACCGCTGAGCTGGTCGACTGGCTCACCCAACATCTCGACTGACCCACCCTCCGCTGTTCATGC
>DATHUM010000153.1:0-10798 GCA_035462225.1 Jiangellaceae bacterium
GCTGCGCAGTCTCGCTCGGTGCCGGATCGCCACTCGTCGTGCGGTCTGGGGTGGAGACGCCGCTGAGGAGCAGTTGCAGGCCGATCCACGCGACTACCAAGAGGAACACGGTCGCGCCCAGAACGCCGAGAACGCGCCGGGCCGTTGTCGAGCCTCCCGACCGCTGCGGCGTCGCCTGGGCCGTAGGAACCACCCGGTTGGTCAGCAGGGGAGCTGCCGGCTCGGCGAGAACGGCCGGCGGCGGCCAAACCTCGTCACTGTTGTCACCGAGCACACCATTGCCGCCGATCATCGCTCCGGATCCGCTCGAGCTGAGCGCATCGGCCACCTCGGCAGGACTCAGCAGCCGGCTGGCGTGGTGCCGTTCGGCGTTGCCGAGGGTGCGGTCTACCACTTCGTCCAGGTGCCGGGGGACGCCCGGACGCACCTGCCGGGGGGAGGCGAACCGGCCGTCGATGCGCGGGGCGATCGGCAACCCGTGCCCATCGTCGTCAGGCCACCGACCGGTCAGTGCCGCGTACAGGATGCGTCCGATCCCGGCGGCGTCCACCTCGCCGGGGTCGGCGTCCGGAGCACCGTGCAGAGCCGCTTCGGTGGCCAGGCCGGCCACCTTGACCGAACCGTTCGGCGCTACCACCACCGAGCTGGGGTCGAGCCGCAGATGGGTGAGTCCCTGAGCGTGCGCCGACGTGAGGGCCATGGCAACCTCTCGCCCCAGCGTTGCCGCCTGCTCGGCGTTCAGCGGTCCACTCGCCAGCAGGGCCTTGAGATTCTGCCCGGTGATCCATTCGCGGACGACGTACACTGTGTCTTCTTCGGCGTCGACATCCAGCACCTGTAGGAACCGCGGATCGCCCACCTGGGATGCGGCCCGCGCCGCCTCAGCGAGCGCGTCAGCGCGTGGATCATCGGTCGGCACGGTGTGAACGAACACCGCTCGGCTCAGCACCTCGTCGATCGCGCGCCACGAGCGCACACCACCGAATTCGTCGAGCAGATCCTCGACGCGGTAACGGCCGGCCAGCAATCGACCGGGCCGGACGGCTTGGGTGGTCACGACAGCCCCACTCTCACAAGCGGCCTCCCGGTATCACGAGCGCCTCGGCGGCCGATCGTCGTCCAACTCCCGGTCGCCTTCGGCGCGGTCTCGAAGGTCCATGCTAGGCCCGAATTCGGACCTGTGCGGTCGGACCCGACGGGCAACCAGGTTGATCGCATCCCGGACTTCCCCGATTCGAAGTAGGTAAGCCAGGCCGATGAACGCGATCAAGCCGCTGACCCCCCCGACCACCAGGGTGATCAAATCGGCGAGCTTGTCCGGAATACCCCCCAGCGACTCGTCGAGCGCCACCAGTATGCCGTAACCACACGCTCCCGCCACCACGGCAGGGACGAGAAGCCGGGAGACATGTACCAGCAGGGCGCCTGCACCCAGCCCGCCGATGCGGCGGCCCAGCACAGTAACGCTCACCGTCGCACCGACGATGTACGCCAGGCTGTAGCCGGCGGCGAGCAGCACGGTCGTGGCCTTGATGGGGGCGACGATGCCGACGATCACAGCGTTGACGATCATCGTCAGTGCGATCCAGATCTGCACGAAGAACGGCGTACGGGTGTCCTGCAACGCGTAGAAGCCACGCAGCACCACGTAGTGCACCGTGAATGCGACGAGCCCCGGCACCAGAGCCGCAAGTGTCCAGGCCAAGACGGCTGTCTGGCCGCTGGCGGCGCCATAGCCGAAGATGACCGAAGCCAGCGGGATCGCCAGCGCCGCGAGCAGTGCCGCCACCGGCATCATGATCGCCACACAGATACGGAGCGCAGACACCAAACGGTCGCGCACCAGTTGGTAGTTGCCGTCGGTGGCGTGGTCGGCCAGCTTGGGCAGCAGAGCGGTCGCGACGGAGACTGTGATGATCGCGTGCGGCACCATAATGATCAGCATGGCGTTGGTGTAGACGGTCACACCCGCTTCACCTGCCACGGACCCGCCACTGGCGGTGCGTATCACGATGACGTAGGCGATCTGGTTGACCAGCACGAAGGCAAGAGTCCAGGCACCAAGGCGCCCGGCGGTGCCCAGACCTGCACCGCGCCAGTCGGTCCGGAACCGTAGCCGGAATCCCGTTCGGCGCAGGACGGGGAACAACACCAGCGCCTGGAGCGCCACTCCGACGGTAGAGCCGATGCCGAGCAGGGCGACCTCGGCGGTGCTGAACGGCTCATCCTGCTTCGGTCCGGCCGCGACCAGGTATCCCGCGAAGACGGCGATGGCCACGATGTTGTTGACGATCGGCGCCCACATCATCGGCCCGAACCTGCTGCGGGCGTTCAGCATCTGCCCGACGAGTACGTACAGCCCGTAGAAGAAGATCTGTGGCAGGCAGAAGCGGGCGAACAGCACCATGTTGTCGAAGTAGGCGCGGTTTCCCGGCGCCAACCACTCGGGGTCGACGAAAAGCCGAAGCAGCCATGGCGCCGCGGCTACCGCAGCGACCGTCGCCGCGCCCAGCACGACGACGACGAGACTGAACAGCCGCTGGGAGTAGGCCAGGCCGCCGTCCGCGTCCTCCTTGATGGCCCGGACCAGCACCGGCACCAGGACTGCGTTGAGCACCCCTCCCACAACCAGGATGTAGATCATGTTCGGGATGGTGTTGGGCAGGTTGAAGACGTCGGCGCCGGCGGTCAGGCCGATGGCGGCGGCGATCACCGCTGCTCGGGCGAAGCCGGTCAGCCGCGACACGACGGTGCCGGCCGCCATGATGGCGCTCGAGCTGAGCAGGCCGGTCTGTTTTATCCCGTGCGACTGCTCGTGCGCTGGAAGTTCGGTCACCGGCTGGCCCCCTCCAGGGGAGCGTGGTCTGAATGTGCAGTACCCCTCAGGTCCGGCGTCCCGTTCCGCCGCTTGCCCCGTACCGTCCGCAACGCCAGCCCGGCCACGAACAATAGCCCGGAACCGACGATCAGGAACCACCCGATGACGCCATAGTCGGTTGCGTTGACCACTGTCTGGGTGGGCCGGCCCAGCGGCGTGCCGTCGACGGTGGCCAGTTGAAGGTCGACGCGCACCTTGCCGTTCGCGACGGCCTCCGCGGTGACGCGCACGATCTCGGTTTCCCCGGGTTCGACGCGTTGTGCGGTGACCGGTTCCACAGCCATCCGCTGCGGGTTCGCGGACTCGAGTTCGAGGCGCACCGTCACCGGGACCTCGAGATGATTCACGACGTTGACCGGGAAGGCACCTGTGTTGCTCGACAACGTCACGGTCGATGCGACCTGCACCGATACCTGTGACAGGAGGTCCTTCACCTCCGTGGTCGCTGCGGCGATGAACGGCCGGCCGGCGTCCGGATCGGCCCGCCACGCTGCCGACGCGGCGCGGACTAGCGCGGCGCTGAAATCGTCGCCGTCGGCCGGCTCGGCGAGCAGTGTCTCGTACTGGCTCACGTGGGCGAGCAACTCCGCTGCGGCATCGGCGGTCGGGGAGTCCTGCCCGCTGGCGGGAGCGTCCTCGGAGGCGAGCGTGCTGGGCGTGTGCTGAGAGTCGAGCTGGCCCAAGGCCACCGGTTCGACCCACGGGACGGAAGTCCAGACCTCGATCAACCGCGATGCCGCCTGGTGGCTCGGCTGCCAGCCCAGCGCTGGGCTGACCACGAGCGGAGCCGGATCACCCGGAGCCGGTTCCAACACCGCGAGTGCCGTTGCCGCCAACCACCGCTGCCGCATGGCCACGTCATCGTCGGCGAGGGAGATGGCCGAGCTCAGCGCCGTGTCGACGACCAGGCCGGAGATCTGGCCGTTGCCGACCGGCAGATCGACCCACGGCCCTGATCCGGTCGCCACGGCGTCGCTCGGTAACACCGCGGTCGTGACCCCGGCCGCTTGATACGCCGCCAGTTCGTGTTCCAGCGCTCCAGCGCTGGCGGGCCAGGCGACGGTACGGGTTCCCGTCGGCAGTTCTTGCGCCGCGATCGTGGAGAGGCGGACGGCCGTTGCAGCCAGCCTGACCTGTTCCGAGGTGTCGAAGGCGGCCACGTCGGGCACCGCGAACGGAAGCAGCCAGATCGGAGCGTCGTTCGCCGACGACTCGAACGTCGTCAGCCAGTTCTCGGCCGCGCTCGCCCGGGGGTCGTCGCTTTCGGCTATCGCACCGACGGTCTCCAGCACGTCCGGATTGACCACCCAGGTGACCGGTGCGTCGCGAGGTGCATCGAGCAGCGCGCTGAGCCAACCCCCCGGGCCCACCATCGTGCCCGACTCGATATCACCGAGCGTCCCGTCCGGCCGAAGCGCCGGCGCGGCCGAGACCGGCCACAACATGGCCACTTCGACGCTGCGCTCGGCCGTACCGATGTGCCAGGGCAGCAGGCTCAGCGTGGTGCCGGCATCGACGCGCGCACCAGGCACGTTCGGATTCCCTTCTCGAATGTCGACGCCGAACACGTACACACCAGGGTGCTGGATCTGCACGCAGGGGGGTGCGCCCGGCGGAGGCGGTGGACAGGCCGTCTCTTGCTGGACCTCGAGCCGGAAGTCCGCGGATGCGCCTGCCGCGAGAGATCGGGTCACCTCGGCGAAGACGTGGCCGGGCCGCGATCCCCAGACCAGCCGGGGGTCGGTGTCGAGGAGTGCGAGATCGGCGCGGGAGCTGACGGGGTTCAGGTTGTGCCTCAGCAGGGCCTGCACATTCAGCAGTGGGGCGTCGGTGACGTTGGTGACCGTGCCTTCGATCACCAGTAGGTCGCCCGGCTCGGGAGCCGCGGGTTCGAAGGTAGTGATGTCGATGTCGACACTCGGCACGTCCGGGCCGGCCGGACCGGGGATGGTGGGGCTCGCCGCGTACAGCGAGCCGGACGCGGCGAGCGCGGCTGCCCCTGCTCCGGCCTCGGCGGCGGGAGCAAGCGTCGCCGCGAGCGCGCCGAGCGACCCGGCTACCACCAGCAGGCGGCCGAGATCGGTGCGGCGGGTTCTCATTGCGTGCCGTCCCCTGCTCCGGCCGCGAGCAACCCCGGAAGCTTCTTCAACAGCCGTCGTTCCGAAGGGTGGCGCAGCCAGCTCGCCAGCTCGTCGAGTGGCACCCAGGCCACCTCGCTCACTTCGACGTCCTCTGTGCCCAGTGTCCCACCGACGGCGGCCAGCAGATAGTGGTGCACGGTCTTGTGGATCCGCCGCTTGCCCGCCACGAACCAGTAGTCGATGGGACCAAGCGACCCGGCGATGGTCGCGTCCAGCCCGGTCTCCTCACGAATCTCGCGGACAGCGGCCTCTTCCGTCGTCTCCCCGGGCTCCACATGACCCTTCGGCAGCACCCACTCCAGCCCGCCTCGGCGGTCGATCCGCCCGATCAGCACTCCGCGGGTGGCGCCGTCGATCCGATCGACGACAAGACCGCCGGCGGACGTCTCGCGAACCGTTCTGAACCGCCGCCGCCGAAGGGCGCCGCGGGAATCATCGCCCGGCGCGCGGGACGAGGCTGGCGGGCCGGGCATCCGCTCAGGGTAGCTACCCTGGTGAGTCGTGACGAAGTCGACCACCACACTCAGCTCCGCGCAGCGCACCGCCGTCCGGCATCTGCTCAGGATCGCACCGGTGGCGGATGAGCTCGCCGGCAAGTTCAGTGCCGACGGCCACGAGTTCGCGCTGGTTGGGGGTTCGGTGCGGGACGCCTTGCTCGACCGGCTCGGGTCGGATCTGGATTTCACGACGTCCGCACGTCCCGATGCCACCAAGCGGCTGCTGGCCGGCTGGGCCGACGACCTGTGGGAAGTCGGCAAGGCGTACGGAACGATCGGAGCCCGCAAGGACGGCTTCCACATCGAGATCACGACGTACCGGAGCGACGCGTACGACCGGTCCAGCCGCAAGCCGGCCGTGGCTTTCGGTGATTCGATTCTCGACGACCTGGTGCGGCGTGATTTCACCATCAATGCGATGGCGGTGCAGTTGCCGTCGCGTGAGTTCGTTGACCCGCACAACGGTCTCGAGCACCTCGTGCAGCGGCTGATCACCACACCTGGAACCCCCGAGGACTCGTTCTCGGATGACCCGTTGCGGATGCTTCGCGCCGCACGGTTCGCCGCCCAACTCGAATTCGACGTCGACCCGGCCGTCGAAACAGCGATGCGCGACATGGCGGACCGGATCTCGATCGTGTCAGAGGAACGCATTCGCGACGAGTTGTCAAAGCTCGTGCTGTCGCCGCAACCACGGGCCGGGCTCACGCTTCTTGTCGATACCGGGCTGGCCGACCGCATCCTCCCGGAGTTGCCCGCTCTGCGGCTGGAGATCGACGAGCACCACCGGCACAAGGACGTATACGAGCACTCCCTCACAGTTCTGGAACAGGCCATCGACCTCGAGTCCAGGCTGCCGGACGGCGGACCCGACCTGGTCACCCGGCTCGCAGCCCTCCTGCACGACATCGGCAAGCCGAGGACACGTCAGTTCGAACCGGGGGGCGGAGTGAGCTTCTACCATCACGACGTGGTCGGCGGGAAGCTCGCTCGCAAGCGGCTGACCAAGCTCCGGTACCCGTCCAGCGTCATCGACGACGTCGCGAAGTTGGTCGAATTGCATTTGCGGTTCCACGGCTACGCGGGGGGCGAGTGGACCGACTCGGCCGTCCGCCGGTACGTCCGCGACGCCGGCCACTTGCTCGACCGCCTGCATGTGTTGACCCGGGCCGACTGCACAACCCGCAACCGGCGCAAGGCACAAGCCCTCCGGGAGGCCTACGACGCGCTGGAGGAGCGGATCGCACGGCTGGCCGAGGAGGAGGAGCTGGCGGCCATGCGCCCGGACCTCGACGGCAACCAGATCATGGAAATCCTCGGCATCCGGCCGGGGCCACTCGTGGGACGCGCCTGGCAGTACCTGCTGGAGCTGCGGCTCGACCGCGGCCCGGTTGGTGCGGACGTGGCCCGCGAAGAACTCCTGAAGTGGTGGGCCGGCCAACCAGAAAGCCGCTCCTGACCGTTCGATCACGTTCGGCGGGCGGTGCGACTTACCTACACGCGTGCATGCCTGTAGCTACGTCGCCTGCCCTGGTGGGCGGCCCAGTCACGTGCCAACTTGTTCGCGTCGTCGCGGAACCAGACGGTGGTTGCCGGCGTCGAACCACCATGCGCAAACTCCTGCTCGCCCTCGCCCTGGTGACGACCGTCGCCGTCACTGCTTGTGGCGACAGCTCCGATGCCGTGACAACGGGAGGCCCGGATTCTGGCACTGGTGTGATCGCAGTCCAACTTGAGGAACTCGACGGGGCATTCGTCGAGGGCTTCGAGGTCGGTTTGCGGTTCGAAACGCTCGACGGCGAGGTGATCGGTTCGACCCTGTGGAGCGATTTCGTCGCATCCATGCCCGATGCATCCCTCGATGCCTTCTACGACAGCGTGCTCGAGCAGGAGGTGCCGGCGGGAACCGTCGTCGTGCTGGCGAGCGCGAACGTGGGCATTGGGCCACCGCCCGAGATTCCGGACCTTGACGGGCCGCTGCGCTGCCGCCTCGAGGTGGAAGTGCCGCAAGACGGCCGGGTCGACGTCGAGGTCACGTTCGACGACCCGGACGCGTGTCTGCGGCTGCGCTGACAAATCGCGATGCACTAGTGACTGCTCATCCCAACCTCGATAGGCGGGATTCTCCGGGAGGCCCTTGATTCGGGAATCCGCTGACCTCGATCGGAAGGTGCCAGGGACTGCCGGCGCGTAGTCTGCCGACCATGCCGCGTCGCACGATCCGCCTGGCCGCAACCAACCGGGCACTGCGCGAGGAACTGGCCGACATCCGCCGCGAGCTGAAGATCCCCGGTCGGTTCCCAGAGGCAGCGCTTGCCGAGGCGCGCCTTGCGGCTTCGTCCGGGCCGAGGCCAACGCTGGACCTCACCGATATCCCGTTCGTCACCATCGATCCGCCGTCGTCGGAAGACCTAGATCAAGCGGTGCACCTGTCCCGGGACGGAGGCGGCTTGCTGGTTCGGTATGCGATCGCAGATGTAGCGGCGTTCCTCCGTACCGGGGGTGCCCTCGACACCGAGACCCACCAGCGCGGCGTCACTTACTACGGGCCCGACGCTCGAGCGCCACTCCACCCGGTCGAGCTTTCCGAAGGCGCGGCGAGTCTGCTTCCGGGGCAGGACCGTCCCGCGCTGGTGTGGGAGATTCGGCTGGACTCCTCCGGTGCCGTGGCCGGCGAGCCGGTGGTGCGACGCGCGCTGGTCCGGAGTTCGGCGAAGTTGTCCTACGACACGGTCCAACATGATCTGGACGGCGGTACGGCGGGCGCGATGCTCGAGCTGCTGCCGGTCGTGGGCCGGCTCCGCCAGGACCTCGAACGGTCCCGTGGTGGGGTTTCGCTGCCGTTGCCGGAACAGGAGATCGTGGAGACTCCGGAGGGGTTGGGGATCGAGTACCGCAGCCCACTGCCGGTCGAGGGGTGGAACGCGCAGATTTCGCTGCTGACCGGAATGGTGGCCGCAGCCATGATGCGGGGTGCGGGGATCGGGGTGTTCCGTACCGTGCCCGATGCCGGCCAGGCAAGCCTGGCGCGGCTCCGGCGCACGGCCCGCGCGCTCGACGTGCCGTGGCCGGACGACATGTCCTATGCCGAGTTGATCCCCTCGCTGGACATGGTGAATCCGGCGCACGAGGCGTTCGTCAACGAAGCCGCCGGACTGTTCCGCGGCTCGGGTTACCTGGCGTTCGACGGCACGGTGCCTGGCTCGGCCGCCCATGCCGCAATCGCGGCCGAGTACGCGCACGTCACCGCGCCGCTGCGGCGGCTGGTCGACCGGTACGGATTGGAAATCTGTGTGGCCGCCTGCGCCGGCGTCGAGATTCCCGACTGGGTGCGCGAGGGACTCTCGTCCGTACCCGACATCATGGCCGAGGCGACCCAGCGAGCCGGCTCGTACGAGGGCATCTGCGTCGCGGCGGTCGAAGCGGCGCTGCTCACCGGCCGTGAAGGTCAGCGGTTCGACGGTGTAGTGGTGGACGTGTCGCCGCCCCGTGCGGATGGTGAGCCGGGATCTGGCGAGGTGGTGATCCAAGTTCCAGCGGTGCGCGGCCGGGTCACGGGAACCGACCTACCGCTGGGTGAGAAGGTGACCGTCAGCCTTGTCGAGGCGTCGATACCCGACCGCCGGATCGAGTTCAGGCTTGATTAGCCGGCGGTAGGTCTGCGGTCATGTTGGGTGGGCGAGGGTCATGGCGTGTTCGACGAGGTTGACCAGGACTTGTTTGACGGCTTGGCGGTTGCGGGCGTCGGTGATGATGAATGGGGTTTGGGGTCCGAGTTGGAGGGCGTCGCGGACGTCGTCGATGGTGTGGTGTTGGATGCCGTCGAAGGCGTTGAGGGCGCAGATGAATGGGACGCCGCGTTGTTCCATGTAGTCGATGGCGCCGAAGGAGTCGGCGAGGCGGCGGGTGTCGATGAGGATGACTGCGCCGATGGCGCCGCGGGTGATGTCGTCCCACATGAACCAGAAGCGGTTTTGGCCGGGGGTGCCGAATAGGTAGAGCACGAGGTCCTCGGCCAGGGTGATGCGGCCGAAGTCCATGGCCACCGTGGTGGTGGTTTTGGACGGGAGCATGGATAGGTCGTCGACCGGGGTGGAGGCTTCGGTCATGAGGGCTTCGGTGCGTAGGGGTTCTATTTCCGAGACTGCTCCGACGAAGGTTGTTTTGCCCACGCCGAAGCCGCCGGCGATGACGATTTTGACTGATAGGGCGCCGGGGTTGGCGGTGGCTTCGTGGGTGGTGTGGTCAGAGTCGACGAAGGCCATCTCTTACTCTTTCGAGGACGGACAGGTCGCGGGCGGGTTGGATGCCGGTGCCGTTGTAGGCGGCGTGGGGGTCGGCGACGTGCACGAGTTGTTCGGCTTCGAGGTCGGCGACCAGTACGCGGGCCACGCCGAGGGGGATGCGCACGATGGCGGCGACTTCGGCGACCGAGCGGGGTGAGCGGCACATGCGCAGGATGCGTTCACGTTCTGGTTCGGGGTCGATGCCGTGGGCGCGGCCTGCCGGGGTGGCCGAGACGAGGGCTTCCAGGGCGATGTCCTGGACTGGGCGGGTGCGGCCTCGGGTGGCTAGATAGGGCCGGACACGGCCGCCGTCGGGTCTGTGCATCATCACCCCTATCTCGCGTGGTGACCCGGTGGGGCCTTAGCCTACGCGGGCGGCCGGGGATAACACCGCTCCGACCCGTTCGACCAGCAGCGCCATTTCGTAGCCGACCTGCCCAAGATCGGAGTCGCCGGCGGCCAGCACGGCCAGATGGGCTCCTTCGGCCACCGACATCACCAACAAGAACCCATCGGCCATCTCCACCAGGGTCTGCTGGACCTGCCCGGCAGCCAGGATCATCGAGGCCCCCACGGTCAAGCTGGCCAACCCGGAGACCACCGCGGCCAACTGCTCACCCCGGTCCCGGGGCAACCCGACCGACCCGGCCAGATGCAACCCGTCCGCGGAGACCACCACACCATGAGCAGCCCCCGGAGTCCGGTCGACGAACCGGTCCAGCAACCAACCAAGCTCGTCGTTCGTGCTGGTCACGAATTACTCCTCTCCGAATCACCAGGGCGCTTAGGCACCCACCCGCCGGACTCCTCCCGGCCCCGGGACACCCCACGCTGCAAATTAGACAACGTCGAAGCCACATTCGACGCATCAGCCCGCCGCCCCGAACCGGCACCAGCAGCCTGCTCAGCACCCGGAATCGACCCCGGCACCAACGTCGCCCCACGCTGACGCACCGGCAACCCCGACGACGACCGCGCCGACACCGGCTGCGACTG
>DATHUM010000154.1:0-1901 GCA_035462225.1 Jiangellaceae bacterium
AGGCCGCCTACGACCTGTTCATGAGCGGCAAGGTCAAAGGGACCACGCACCTCGCGGCCGGGCACGAGGCGGTCGCAGTCGGCACCAGCGCGGCGCTCCAGGCGGACGACTACGTGTTCGCCACCTATCGTGGCCACCACCACGCCATCGCTCGCGGGGCCACTCCGGAGGAGTGCCTTGCCGAGCTGATGAGCAAGGCGACCGGGTTGTGCAAGGCCAAGGGCGGATCGATGCATCTGACCAAGGCCGAATCCAACATGCTGGGCTCCTACGCCATCGTGGGCTCGCATCTGCCGATGGCGACGGGTGCGGCCTGGTCGGCCAAGCTGCGCGGCACCGGGCAGGTCGCCGTGGCCTTCTTCGGTGACGGGGCGACGAACATCGGCGCGTTCCACGAGGCGCTCAACCTGGCCGCCGTGTGGAAGCTGCCGGTGCTGTTCGTCTGCGAGAACAACCTCTACATGGAGTACACGCCGATCGCCAGCGTCACGGCCGTTGCCAATCCCGCCGCCGACCGGGCGGGCAGTTACCAGATGCCGGCCGAGGTGATCGACGGCAACGACGTGCTCGTGGTCTACGACGCCGCCCGGCGTGCCGCCGAGCGGGCCAGGGCGGGTGAGGGGCCGACCATCATCGAGGCCCGCACGTACCGGCACTTCGGCCACAGCCGGACCGACCCGGCCAAGTACCGGCCGGCCGACGAGGTCGAGCAGTGGCTCAAGCACGACCCGCTCGACGTCGCTCGCAAGCAGCTGTCCGATCGCGGTGTTCCTGACGCCGACGTCGCCGAAGTCGACGAGCGGGCCGCTGCGACGGTCACCGCCGCCGTCGAGGCCGCGTCGGCGGCCCCGCCGGCGGATCCGGCGGACGCGCTCACCGACGTGTGGGCCGATGGAGGTTATGCATGGCGGACGTGATCACGTACCGGGACGCTGTGGCGGAGGGGATCGCCCGCGAAATGCGGCGCGACCCGGCCGTGGTGTGCCTCGGCGAGGACATCGGCGCCGCCGAAGGCGTGTTCAAGACGACGGTCGGCCTGCACAAGGAATTCGGGTCCGAACGGGTGTGGGACACGCCCATCTCCGAGCAGGCCATCGTCGGCGCCGCGATGGGTGCCGCGATGACCGGGCTGCGGCCGGTCGCAGAGATCATGTTCTCGGACTTCCTGGCGTGTTGCTGGGACTACGTGGCCAACGAGATCCCGAAGGTCCGGTACATGACGGGCGGGCAGGTCACCGTGCCGCTGGTGATCCGCACGGCCAACGGTGGCGGGCTCGGCTTCGGGGCTCAGCACTCGCAGGCGGTGGAGAACTGGGCGTTCACCGTGCCAGGTCTCAAGATCGCCGCTCCGTCGACGCCGGCCGACGTGGTCGGTCTGATGGCCGCCGCCATCCGCAGTGACGACCCCGTGCTGGTGTTCGAGCACAAGGGACTGTTCGCGTCCAAGGGCCCGCCCGCGCCGGCCGATCACGTGGTCGAGCTGGGGCGGGCCAACGTCGTCAGGGAAGGCACCGACGTCACGGTCGTCGCCCTCGCGTGGACCGTCCCGCTGGCCTTGCAGGCCGCGGAGCAGCTGGCAGCAGAGGGGATCTCGGCCGAGGTCATCGACCTGCGTTGCCTGATCCCGCTCGACGCGGCCGCAGTGCTCGAATCGGTGGGCCGCACCTCTCGCCTGGTGATCGTGGAGGAGAACCCGTACCAGGGCGGGTGGGGTGCGACGGTGGCCTCCCTCGTCGCGGACGAAGGGTTCGAACTGCTCGACGCCCCGATCAAGCGGGTCGCCGCCGAGAACGTTCCGCTGCCGTTCGCGGACTCTCTCGAGGACATCGTCATGCCGACCACCGAGAAGGTGACCGCCGCGATCAAATCGGTCACCGACTACTGACGAACCGCAAACCAGT
>DATHUM010000155.1:0-11236 GCA_035462225.1 Jiangellaceae bacterium
CCTGACGCCGGTCAGCCGAACCCGCTGCGCGGCCCGCGCGCGACCGTCGAGTGGAGTCTGATCACCGAGCCTGGAAACCACGGGTGGCCGTACTGCCACGGCAACAACTTCCCGTACATCGACTACGACTTCGAGACCGGCCAATCCTTCGAGCCGTTCGACTGCGACAACCCGGTCAACGAGTCGCCGAACAACACCGGGCTGACCCAACTGCCGCCCGCCACGCCGCCGACGGTCTGGTACCACAACAACATCATCACTCCCGAGTTCCCTGAGCTCGGCAGTGGCGGCGGCGGCCCGATGGGCGGTCCGGCGTACCAGTACGACCCAGCGGTGGCGGCCGAGTTCCCGACCGCGTTCCCCGAAGACTTCAGCGGCATCCCACTGATGTACGAGTGGACGCGCAACTACATCAAGCAGTTCCACCTCAACGAGGACCGCACCGACGTCGCGGCGATCGAGGAGATGCTGCCGCACGTGCCGTGGAACCGGCCGATGGACATGGAGTACGGACTGGACGGTTCGCTGTACGTGCTCGAGTACGGCGGCGGATTCTTCGTCGAGCACCCGCTCGCGCAGCTCTCCCGGGTCGACTACGTCGCCGACGGGCGGGCACCGGCGGCCCGGGCCAGTGCGGAACCACGTTCAGGGCAGGGGCCGCTCGAGGTCCAGTTCTCCAGCGAAGGGACGCATCACCCCGACGACGTCGAGATCGTCAGCCTGGAGTGGTCGTTCGGAGACGGCGCGACCTCGACCGAGGCGAATCCGACGCACACGTACCAGGCCAATGGCGTATACGCGGCGACCCTGACCGCTACCGACGCGGACGGAAAGACCGGCAAGGCCGGCGTGACGATCGTCGTCGGCAACACCGCGCCGGTCGTCGACCTGCAGCGGCCGCCGGACGGTGCGTTCTTCGACTGGGGCGACGAGGCGCCGTTCCGGATCCGGGTGACCGATGTCGAGGACACCAGGGTGGACTGCGACCTGGTCACGCTCAACGCGGCACTCGGTCACGACGAGCACGCACACCCGATGGACCAGGAGACCGGCTGCGACGGCACGTTCGTGACCCCGCCGACGGCAGGGCACAGCTCCGATCTCAACGTGACGTGGGTGCTCAGCGCGCAGTACGCAGACGAAGGTGCGCCCGGACTGCCGTCGCTGTCCGGTACCGACCAGGTGAGGCTGCAGCCCAAGCGCAAGCAGGCGCAGTTCTTCAGCACGGGTAGCGGAGTGGCCACGCAGGGCGCGCAGGATCCGCAGGAGGGTGGCGGCCAGCGGCTGACCAGCGTCAACCACGGCGACTGGGCGGCCTATGCGCCGGTCAACTTCCTGAACGTCGAGGAACTGCGGTTCCGGGTCCGGTCCGTTGGCGGCGGTGGAACCATCGAGGTCCGCAAGGACGCACCGGACGGCGAACTGCTCGGTTCGGCCACCGTGCCCGGCACCGGCGGCGCGTGGACGTTCGTCAGCACACCGGTCGAGGACCCTGGTGACACGTTCACGCTCTACCTGGTGTTCTCCAACCCGGACGCCGATCCGGCCGCGGAGCTGTTCAACCTGAACTTCTTCGAAGCCGTCGGTGACGGGGTGGCCGGACCACCGCGGCCGCCGATATGTGAGGGGACCATCGCGTTCGACGGCGTGGACTCCGGGGTCGAGGACCGCGACGCGGGCAACGACTTCTGCGTCGGCTGGACGCTGGACGACCACCGCGACTGGGCCAGCCACGGACAGTTCCTCAACCACGTCGACACCACCACCGATCAGCTGGTGGCCGACGGCGTGATCACGCCACAGGAGAAGGGCGCCCTGGTCCGGGCCGCGGCTCGATCCGGCATCGGCAGGTGACTCTCGCCTCATGATCTTGCGACAATCCACGACGTGTGACGCTGTGGATTGTCGCAAGATCTTGAGGGGGCCAGCGGGTGGAAGCAAACCTCGGTGGCGTCACGCTGTGCTGCACGTATGATCAAATCGTGCGCATCGAAGCAGGTACCGGACACAGGCGCGAAATTCTCGGGCCACGCTTGCTCTCGGCACGGTGGCAGGGCTAGGGTCGGCCGACCCGCACAGCGCGCCGTATTGTGACGTCATGACAACCCAGGATGGGCGGGTGACGATCGGCGCGATCGCCAAGGAGGCCGGCGTTTCGGTGCCCACCGTGTCGAGGGTGCTCAACGGGCGTACCGATGTCGCTCCGCAGACCCGCGCCCGGGTCGAGGAACTGCTTCGCCGGCGGGGCTACCGCCGCCGGGCGTCCCGGTCGCGGACTCGGGCTCGCCTGATCGACCTGGTCTTCCCGGACCTGGACAGCCCGTGGGCGGTCGAGATCCTTCGCGGCGTCGAGGACGTGGCGCACGCGGCCGGCGTCGGAACCGTCGTCTCGGCCACCCACCGCCGGGCCGAGCCGGCCCGCCAGTGGTTGCACAACCTGAGAGCCCGCGCCTCGGACGGCGTCATCCTGGTCACCTCGACACTCGAGTCGCCGCTGCTCACCGAGTTGCAGCGACACGACATTCCCTTGGTCGCCGTGGATCCGGTCGGTGGGCCGACCCTGGACGCCCCGACCATCGGCGCGACCAACTGGGCAGGCGGGCTCGCCGCGATGGAGCACGTCCTTGCGCTGGGGCACCGGCGGATCGCAATCATCGCCGGTCCACCCGAGGTGCTGTGCAGCCGAGCCCGCCTGGACGGCTACCGCGCGGCTCTCGCGGCCGCAGGAGTGGATTCCAGCGAGGTGCCTGTGAAAGAAGGCGACTTCTCCAACCAGTCCGGCTTCGACTGCGCCCGCGCGCTGCTGACCATGGCGCCCGAGCCGCCGACCGCCATCGTCGCGTCCAGCGACCAGATGGCTTTCGGGGCGTACGAGGCGGTACGCCAGCGGGGCCTGCGGATCCCGGACGACGTGAGCGTGGTCGGCTTCGATGACCTACCCGAGTCGCGCTGGTCGTCGCCGCCGTTGACAACGGTCCGCCAGCCCCTCGCGGAGATGGGCGCACTGGCGGCCCGTACAGTGCTGCGACTTGCCGCGGGAGAGGACGTCGACAGCCCGCGCGTGGAACTGGCGACATCGCTCATCGAGCGCGAGAGCAGCGCACCGCCGGCGCGGGCCTGACCCGCCGGTCCACGACTTCCACACACCCTGTGCACCAAGCGGCCTCCCGGTCACATCCTCGTCACGGACTCTTGACCTGACCGCATCGGCTGATTAGTGTCCCGGGACACGGCGTCGAAACTTGCGGAAAGTATCGGCGAAATGTTCCGAGAGGGGCTGGCAGCTCGATGGTGCGTCGCGGAGTCCTCACAGGGTTGGCCTTCAGTGTCGTCGCTGGCCTGGTGCTCGCGACCACGGCGGCGTCCGCCGAGTCGGCAAGCAGTGCCGCCACCGGTACCACGGTCTTGAGTAGTGACTTCGAGGACGGCACTACCCAGGGTTGGTTCGGCCGGGGCTCGGCCCAGGTGGCGGTGAGCGGCGAGCAGGCGCACTCCGGGGAGGCGAGCCTGCTCACGACCCAGCGCGCCGACACCTGGCAAGGCCCCGGCCGCGACCTTCGCGAGGTGCTCCAGCCGGGCGTCACGTATGAGATCGAGGCCTATGTCCGGCTGGCCGGCGCGCCGTCGGCAGACCTGCACATGACCGTGCAGCGCACCCCCGCTGGGGGCAGCACCGCGTGGGAGCGGGTCGCGTCCGACGTCGCAGCCACCGATGACGGCTGGACCAGGGTGTCCGGCACGTACACGTTCACCAGCGCGGACAACGACGAACTGCAGCTCTACGTGGAGAGCCCTGACGCCACGGTGTCGTTCTACCTGGACGACGTCTCCATCACCGCGCCGTCGGCGGGCGGCGAAGTCCTCATCGACGATGACTTCGAAGAAGGCCTCGGCGGTTGGGGTCCGCGCGGCGATGGAACCAACCCGCAAGTGTCGCTGAGCACGGTGGGCGACCCGCTGGGCACCCAGAGCGCGCTCGTGACCGGCCGCACTCAGGCCTGGCACGGCATCGGCCATGACGTCACCAGCTTGTTCGTGGCCGGATCGACGGTCCAGATCTCCGCCTGGGTCAAGCTCGCACCGACGGCCGACCCGAACGTCGCCGACATCCGGGTCAGCGTCCAGCGCGACGCGGGCGGGTCGTCCTCGTTCGACACCGTCGCCACCGTCACCGGCGTCACCCCCGGCACCTGGGTCGAGGTGGACGCCAGCTATACGCCGGGCACGTTCGAGTCCGCCCTGCTGTACTTCGAGACCGCGTCGGGCCTCGCCGACTTCATGGTCGACGACATCCTGGTGACAGGTTCCAGCGTCGCCATCGACCCCACCATCCCGTCGCTCAAGGACGTCGTCCCGGTGCCGTTCGGGGTGGCGATAGACGGCCGTGAGACGGTCGGGCCCAGCTCAGAGCTGGTCCGGAAGCACTTCGGCCAGATCACCCCCGAGAACCACATGAAGCCGGTGGAGATCCAGCCGTCCGAGGGCACCTTCACTTTCGGCCAGGCGGACCAGCTCATGCAGTTCGCCAAGGACAACGACCTGTCGGTCTACGGGCACGTTCTGGTCTGGCATTCGCAGGTCGGCGACTGGATGTTCCAGGACGCCGACGGCAACCCGCTCACCACCAGCGCAGAGCACCAGCAGCTGCTGCGGGACCGGATGCGCACCCACATCTTCACCTTCGCCGATCACTTCCGCACGTTCGGCGAGTACGGCGAGGACAACCCGCTGGTCGCGATCGACGTAGTCAATGAGGTGATCTCCGAGAGCGAGCCGGACGGCCTGCGGCGCAGCGAATGGTACCGCGTCCTCGGCGCGGACTACATTCCGCTGGCGTTCGAGTACGCCCGGCAGGCGTTCGGCCCGGACGTGAAGCTCTACATCAACGACTACAACACAGAGCTGCCGGCCAAGCGGCAGGTGTACTACGACCGGATCTCCGAGTGGCTCGACGACGGCGTGCCCATCGACGGCGTCGGCCACCAGCTGCACCTGAGCCTGCTCCAGCCGATCCCGCAGATCGCCGACTCGCTCGAGCTGTTCCGGACCCTGCCGGTGACCCAGGCCGTCACGGAGCTGGACGTTACGATCAACACCGCCGGCGAGACGTGGACCACCCCGCCGATGGAGCGCCTGGTGGAACAGGGCTACTACTACCGCGACCTGTTCGAGGTGCTCGGCGAGCACACGGACGTCCTCGGGGCGATCACGGTGTGGGGCCCGACCGACCCGCGCTCGTGGCGAGCCGCGGGCTTCCCGCTGCTGTTCGACGGCAACCTGCAGGCCAAGCCCGCGTACTGGGGAATCGTCGACCCGGCCCAACTGCCGACGCTCACCCGGCAGGCGAACGTCCACGCCGGTGATGTGCCGCTGGACGAGGCGGCGACCACGGCCGCGGAGTGGGAGCTGCTGCCTGACGTTCCGCTCGGTTCGGCCGGCAGCGGGTTCCAGCTGCGCTGGTCCGACGACCACCTGACCGCCTACGTCTCCGTCGTCGACCCCACGGACGACGGAGCCGCCGACACCGTGGAGTTCTTCTGGCCGGACGCAACGCTGGCGGCTACCCGCGCCGGCGGCGGGCCATCCTCGGTGGTGACCTCGACCGCCGACGGTTACCAGGTCGTGGCGCACCTGGCGGCGGCCGGCCTGGCCAGCGGCGACACCCTGGGCTTCGACATTCGGGTGACCGACGGTTCGACCGGCTCGCAGACGTCCTGGAACGACCTGTCGCACGAACAGGAGGACGGCGAGCGGCGCGGCGTGCTGACGCTCGTCGAGCCGGTCGGGTACGTCGAGGTGCCGCAGGCCTCCACGGCGCCGGTGATCGACGGCGACATCGACGCGGCGTGGGACGTCGCGCCGGTCGTCTCCACGGACGTGCAGGTCGAGGGGTCTCCCGGGGCGAGTGCCGACGTGCGGCTGCTGTGGTCCGGCGGCGCGCTGTACGCCCTGGCGGAGGTCACCGACCCGGCGTTGGACGCGGCGAACTCCAACGCCTGGGAGCAGGACTCGGTTGAGTTCTTCGTCGACCCGACGAATGCCAAGTCCGGTGCCTACAACCCGGTCGACGGGCAGTACCGGGTCAACTTCGAGAACGCCGTGTCGATCAGCGGTGAGCCGCCGGTGCAGGACCGGCTGACGTCCGCGACGTCGATCACCGACACCGGTTATGTCGTCGAGGTCGCGGTCGCGCTCGGGTACGAGCCCGAGCCCGGCCAGCTTGTCGGCCTGGAGTTGCAGGTCAACGATGCCACGAACGGTGCCCGCAACTCGGTGCGCACCTGGTCTGACCCGACCGGCCGCTCCTACCAGAGCACGTCGCGCTGGGGAGTGGCCCGGCTGGTCGACGCCGCGGGTCCGCAGTGCGACATCACCATCGACGGTGCCCACGACGGCCCGCTGATGATCGACGAGGGCACGACGTGCCTGACCGCGGGCGCCCACGTAAGCGGGCCGGTCACGGTCGGCGAGGGCGCCGGGTTGGCGGCCGATGGCGCCACCATCGTCGGGCCGGTCCGTTCGAGCGGCGCGGACACCGTCGTCATCAGCGGCAGCACGATCGCCGGGCCGGTCACCATCACCGGTACGACGGGCCGGGTGTCGCTGGTGGGCAACCACATCACTGCGCCGGTGCGGCTGTCGGGCAACTCGACCGGAACCGAAGCCATCGTGGTGTCCGGCAACACGATTGCCGGCGTCCTGGTGTGCAATGCCAACGAGCCGGCGCCGGACAACGGCGGGAGTCCGAACACGATCTCCGGTATCGCGCTTGGCCAGTGCCGCGGCCTTTGAGTGGTGGTGAGTGCGTGTGGGTCGCCCTGCTGTCGGCGCAACGCCAGGCCGCTCGTCGCCGATGTCGAGTCGCGATTCGTCAGGCGGTAGTGCCGGCCGGTGCGCAGCAGCTGCCGCGCAGGACGAGACTCGTCGGCAGGCGCAGGTGCGGCTCGCGCGGCACACCGCGGATCAGGTCGGTGACCAAGCTCAAGGCCTCGGCGCCCATCTGGTGGATCGGCTGGGCGACGGTGGTGAGCGGGGGATCGGTCAGGGCCGACTCCGGGACGTTGTCGAAGCCGATCACAGAGATGTCGTCGGGGACGCGCAGCCCGAGCTCGCGGGCCACCTCCATGGTGCGGATGGCGGACAGGTCGTTGGCGGCGAAGATCGCGGTCGGGCGATCGGGCATCGACAGCAGCTCGTGCGCCGGCCGGTCGGCGAGGTCGGGGCGGTAGCCGCCGACGCGCATCAGGGCGGGATCGACGCCAATGCCGGCGGCCTCGAGTGCCTCGCGATAGCCCTGCTCGCGCAGCCGCGCGGACTCGAGGTCGGGGCGCCCGCCGAGGAATCCGATGCGGCGGTGACCGAGCGAGATCAGGTACTCGGTCGCGGCACGGGCGCCGGCAAGGCTGTCAGAGTCGACGGTCGGGGTGCCGGACGGGCCGGTGTGCGGGTCGACGGCGACCACGGGGATGGTGTCGTGGACCGTGATCACGGTGGGCGTGACGATCACGGCGCCGTCGATGAGGGTGCCGGCCAACCGGGTCAGGTAGCGCTGCTCCCAGCCGACGCGGTCGTGCCGGCCGAGACCACCGGAGTAGGCCATCAGCTCGTAGCCGGTTCCCTCGACCGCTTCAGAGATTCCCTTGAGAAGCTCGGTGGAGAACGGCTCGAACTCGGCGACGAGGATGCCGATGACGTTGGTGCGGCGGCTGCGAAGGCTGCGCGCCACGATCGAGGATTCGTAACCGAGTCGCTCGATGACGCCGAGAACCCGCAACTCGGTCTCCGGTGCGACGCCGTACCTGCCGTTGATCACCTTCGACACGGTCGAGACCGAGACGCCTGCGGTTCTCGCAACGTCGCCAATGGTCACCCTTCCCGTGCGCTGCATGGTGATGACAGTAGCGTGCTGGACCGACGTTCCGGGCTCGATGTCCACCAGGTTAGATAACGGTTTCGATACCGTTATCGATAACGATTGACGACCTACCGGAGGACTGCCAGACTCGCCGCAATCCGTCAGGGACAACCGGAGGGATCCACATGACTCGCAGGACACGAAGGCCGGCCCTGGCAGTTGCCGCGGCCGTTGCGCTCGTCGCCACCGCTTGTGCCGGACAAGGCGACGACGACGCTACCGACGACACCGACGCCAACGCGACCGAAACGGCCGATGGCGGCGACGCGGCCGGCAGCGACGAGCCGGTAACCATCGAGTGGTGGCACAACTCGAACAACCCGCCCGGCAGGGACGTCTACGAACAAGCGGCCGAGGACTTCATGACGGCCAACCCCAACGTCACCATCGAGATCAGCGCCCAGGCGCACGAGGACATGGTCACCCGGCTCGAAGCGGCGATGCAGGCCGGCGACATGCCCGACATCTTCATGGAACGCGGCGGCGGCGAACTCCTGGCCAAGGTCGATGCCGGCCTGATCAGGGACATCACCGACGACGCGGCCGAGACGATCGAGAAGCTCGGCGGCTCGGTCGCCGGCTGGCAGGTGGACGATCGCACCTATGCACTGCCGTTCAGCCTCGGCGTGGTCGGTTTCTGGTACAACACCGACTTGTTCCAACAGGCGGGCATCAGCGAGCCGCCGGAGACCCTGGACGACTGGGTCGCCTCGGTCGGCGCGCTCAAGGACGCGGGCATCGAGCCCGTCTCGGTCGGTGCGGGCGACGCCTGGCCGGCCGCGCACTACTGGTACTACGCCGCGCTGCGACAGTGCGCCCAGGACGTGTTGACCGAAGCGCTCGCGAGCCTGGACTTCTCCGATGAGTGCTTCGTGCGCGCTGGCGAGACGGTCCAGACCATTGTCGAGGCCGAGCCGTTCAACGCCGGATTCCTGACGACGGTGGCCCAGGAAGGCCCGACCTCGGCGTCCGGCCTGCTGGCGACCGGGAAGGTGGCCATGGAGATGCAGGGCCACTGGGAGCCCGGCGTCATGCAGGGCCTGACCGAGGACGGTACCGGGCTTGGCGAACAGACCGGCTGGTTCCCGTTCCCGTCGGTCCCGGACGCGGAGGGTGACCCGGCCGCGGTGCTCGGCGGCGGTGACGCCTGGGCGGCGTCCGCGGACGCGCCGGACGCGGCGGTCGACTTCATCGAGTACCTGCTCTCCGATGAGGTGCAGCAGACCTTCGCCGAGAACTCGATGGGTCTGCCGGTGAACCCGGCGGCGACGCAGTTCGTTGCCGATCCGGCGATGGCCGAACTCCTCGAGGTGCGCGACAGTGCGCCGTACGCGCAGCTCTACCTCGACACGTACCTCGGCCAGTCCATCGGTGGTGCGTTGAACGAGGCGGTCGTGGACATGTTCGCCGGCCAGGCGTCGCCGCAGGACATCGTCGACGCGCTGCAAGAAGCGGTCGCAGCCGAGCAGTGACCGACGCCATCACCGGGTCCGCCGGCGGGGCCTCCCAGGCCCCGCCGGCGGACCCCGGCTCGAAGGACGTCACGCGCCCGCAGGTTCCCCGTAGCCGCCGGCGCGACAACTGGCGCAAGCGCGCGGAGATCGTCTTTTTCGTCACGCCCGCCCTCGCACTGTTCGTGCTGTTCGTGATCGTGCCGGTCCTCACGGCGGTCCAGATGTCGGTGTACCGGTGGAAGGGCTTCGGGCCGCTCGAGGACTTCGTCGGGCTCGGCAACTATACGTCGGTACTGACCGACGATGACTTCCACGAGGCGCTGGCCCACACCATGACGATCGTCGTGGGTTCGATCATTCTCCAGCTGCCGCTCGGGCTGGCGGTCGCCCTGCTGCTCAACCGGAGGATGAGGGGCCAGGGACTGCTGCGGATGATCGTCTTCGTGCCGTTCGTGCTGTCCGAGGTCATCGCGGGCGTCATCTGGTTCCAGTTGCTGCAGCCGCGCTACGGCGTCCTCGACACCTTGATGGGCAGCGTCGGCCTCCCGGTCCCCGAACAGGGCTGGCTCGGCGACTCCGACTTCGCCCTGTGGACCGTGCTGATCGTGCTGACGTGGAAGTACCTCGGCCTCCCGATACTCCTGTTCCTCGCCGGCATGCAAAGCATCCCGGACGAGCTGTACGAGTCGGCGCAGCTGGACGGCGCTTCCTGGTGGCAGGCGCAGCGGAACATCACATTCCCGCTGCTCGGCCCGACCATGCGGACCTGGGCGTTCCTGTCGATGATCGGATCGCTCCAGCAGTTCGACATGGTGTGGGTCCTTACCCACGGCGGCCCGGCCGGTGCGACGAGCACGATAGTGACGTTCCTGATCAACGAAGGAACCGAGCGGTACAACTTCGGCATCGCGGGCGCGGCTTCGGTGATCCTGTTCGTGATCGCGCTCACCATGGCGATCGCCTACCAGCGGCTCTTCCTGCGCCGGGACACCATGGAGGCCGGACGATGACCGTTTCGACAGTGCCGGGCCCGCGCACCGGGGCAGTGGACTCGCGCAGGCAGCGCCGGGACATCTTCTCCGGTGGTACCCCACTCGTGTGGTTGCTTGCGCTCATCGTCGTCGCGGGCTCGATCGGGCCGGTGCTCATCGCCGTGCTCGGCGGCTTCCGCACCAATGCCCAACTCGCCGAGAATCCAGGCGGATTCCCCGACCCGTGGGTCCTCTTCAATTACCAGGAGGCCCTCACAAACCCGGCGTTCTGGCGGTTCACGCTGAACTCGCTGGCCATCGGCATCATCACGACCGTGGTCGTCGTGGTATTCGGCATGATGGCGGCCTATCCGCTGGCGCGGTACCGGTTCCGGGGACGGGAAGCGTTGTTCACAGTCTTCGTCGCCGGGCTGCTGTTCCCAGCGACTGTCGCGGCGATCCCGTTGTTCATCCTCGTCAGCCAGAACCTCGGGCTCAGCAACACCTGGTGGGGCATCGCGCTACCTCAAGCGGCATTCGCGCTGCCGTTGAGCGTCGTCATCCTGCGCCCCTTCGTGATCGCGTTGCCGGACGAGCTCGAGGAAGCGGCGATGATCGACGGCTCGTCGCGGATCGGCATCTTCTGGCGAATCATCGTGCCGCTGTCGCGCCCCGCGATGGTCACGGTCGGAGTGGTCACGTTCGTCCAGTCCTGGAATGCCTACCTGCTCCCGCTGTTGCTGCTGCAAGGCAGCAATCGCACCCTCCCGCTCGGCGTCGCGGACTACTCCACGGAGTACTCGGCCGATATTGCCGGCGTCTATGCCTTCACCTCGCTGGCAATGATTCCAGCGCTGGTTCTGTTTCTGGTGATGCAGCGGCGCATCGTCAACGGC
>DATHUM010000156.1:0-2469 GCA_035462225.1 Jiangellaceae bacterium
TCACCGATCCAGGCTCGTATGGTGGCGACCCGGCCGATGCCTTCCATGTGGTTGCGCCGTCTGTACCGGGCTTCGGGTTCCCCACCCCGCTGAGCGAGCCGGGCTGGAACCATCGGCGAATTGCGCTGGCGTGGGCCGAGCTCATGCGGCGGCTCGGCTACGACCGGTACGGTGCGCAGGGCGGCGACACCGGCTGCGTGGTGTCACCTGAACTCGGTCGCGTGGCACCAGAACACGTCATCGGCGTGCACATCAACGGGGCATTGGCCTACCCGGCCGTGCAGCCGGCCGACCTCGACAAGCTCACCGCGGCCGAGCAGGCCCGGCTCGCGGCGGCCGACCGGCTCCGGGAGATCGGGAGTGGCTATGCCGAACTGCAATCCACCCACCCCCAGACGATCGCCTACGCGTTGACCGACTCGCCGATCGGGCAGCTCGCGTGGATCGTCGAGAAGTTCTGGGAGTGGACCGATCCGGCCCGAGAGCTTCCCGATCACGCCGTCGATCGCGATCATCTGCTCACCGACGTCACGCTGTACTGGTTCACCGGCACCGGTGCCAGTTCAGCGCAGCTCTACTACGAGGCCCGAGTCGCGTCGGGCTCGTCGATGGTGAAATCGAGCGTGCCGACCGGCGTCGCGCTCTTCCCGACTGACCCGACCATCCGGCGGGTCGCTGAGCGTGAGCACACCATCGTGCACTGGTCCGAGTTCCACCGAGGCGGGCACTTCGCCGCCATGGAGGCACCGGACTTGCTCGTCGAGGACATCAGGGCGTTCTTCCGGCAGCTTCGGTAGTGGCTCGCGATGTCGGCGATCGCTATTGCATAACGTCATGTTCGGTGCGCCTCTGGGTGCAGGGCACGTATCCCAGCGTTGCAGCCGGCGCCTTACCTCGAGCGTGCGGCGAAGGCCGTGATAAGCGACGTGCAGCCCGGCGGCGCTCAGGCGGTGTTGAGTCGGTAACGCGATACGAGGTCCGCCAGCCAATCCGGCTCCTCGAACTCAAGGCCGTACCGCTCAGCAAGGGCGGCCCCATGCTGCGCCGCCACCGGGCCGGCAGCGATCATCTCGACGACCTCGCGGAAGAAGTGTTCGAAGCCGGCCGGACTAATGATCTCGATCATCCGCGCGGGCACGTCGCCGGCGTTCCACATGGCGTGGAGCTCGCCGCGTGGTTTGGTGATGTACCCACCCGCACCGAGCACCACTTCGCGGTCTCCGGAACGGAATCCGATCTCGCCCTCGGTGACGATGGAGTACTCGTCCTCACGAGTGTGCCGGTGTGGTGGCACCAGCGCCCCGACCGGGAACGGGTGTTCCACCACGGCCAGTGCGCCGCCGGTGTCCGCACCCCACAGCTTGAACTGGACTCCGATCGCGCCGAGGGTTCCTTCCCGGCCCTCGCCCGGGCTCACGACGGCTAGCGGTGGCGGTTGCTCACTGGTCACCGGTTTCCCCTTCTGAACGTGGTCGCGTCTATGTCACCTGTCAGGTCGTTCTCGGTACGGCCACCGTGTGAGCCAACGACGGTGATGGGCCCTGGCTGCACCCTGGACGACATCAAGCTGTCCACCATGGCCGAGGCTACTGAGCGAACGCGCGCCGGATGGTGTCCAGATCCTCGCGCAGCGCACGTACTCGCTCGGTGCCGAGCATGCGGGTGATGCTTGCTTCTACCTCAGGCGCGAACTGCTGCGCGATGTCGATCACATCACGGCCGCGGTGAGTGGGCAGCACCAGCTTGGCTCGCTTGTCGGTCGGGTCGGGTATCCGCGTGACGTAGCCGTGGGCTTCCAGATGGCCGACGAGTTCGGCCATGGATTGCTTGGTCATCTGGGCACGCTCGGCCAGCAGGCTGACGGTTGTGCCGGTGTCATCGAGGTACTGCAAAACCGCGGCGTGGGGCGGCCGCACGGCGCTGTGGCCGCGCTCGGCCAAGCGAATGAAGACCAAGTCGTTGAGTGCCACGAACGCCTCGCGCAACAGTACGGCCAGGTTGGCCGGCCGCTGCCGGCCACCAAGGACAGGGATACGGCGTGAGCGTGGAGTGGCTGATGCGTTTGACATCGACAGGAGCCCTGTCTATTCTTCAAATATGGACAGCTTACCTGTCGATCGTAGCAGCGCAGAGCGTCTTCTGCTCGGGACGGATCAGATCACGGTTCTGGCGACGTGCGCGCAGACCAATGACGCGTTGTTCGCGGTCGAGGTTCGCATGCCGCCCGGCGGTGGGCCACCGGTGATGCACCAACACGACCCCGGCGAGATCTACTACGTCCTGGAAGGAACGTTCACCTTCTACGTCGGCCATCCCGGGAACCCCGAGGACGTGCGTCGGGTGACCGCCACCGCCGGGGATGTCGTCCCGCTGGCCGGTGGAACTCCACACACCGTCCGTAACGACTCCACTGCCGATGCCGTCGCCTTCGTCGTGCACGCCCCAGGGGCCCCAATGGAGAACTTCTCA
>DATHUM010000157.1:0-8558 GCA_035462225.1 Jiangellaceae bacterium
TTGCCGGGTGGGAACATGGCGGCATCGTCGATAAGCCGGTGGAAGATCAGGGGGAGAGTTGACACGCGTGGGACTGTAGCGCATCGTGTCAGTGAGCGTACACACTTGTCCGATAATCGAACATGAGTCGATCTCGAGGCAATCCACACCGGCCGACGCTGTTGATTGTCGCAAGATCGCGAGGGAGAGGTCATGGCTTTCTACCGCAGCGTGGGAGAAATCCCGCCCAAGCGTCACACCCAGTTCCGTCGGCCCGACGGCGGTCTGTACTACGAGGAACTGATGGGCGAGGAGGGCTTCTCCTCAGACTCGTCGCTGCTGTACCACACCGGCGTGCCGTCGGCCATCGTGGACTCGCGGGTCTGGGATATCCCGGACGCTCGGACGGTGCCGAACCACCCGCTCAAGCCGCGCCACCTCAAACTGCACGAACTGTTTCCCGGCCGGGACTGGAAGGCGGCGGACGTCGTCACCGGTCGTCGCATGGTGCTGGGCAACAACGACGTGCGGATCGCATACGTCGCCGCCGGAGAATCGTCCCCGCTCTACCGCAACGCCATCGGTGACGAGTGCGTATACATCGAGGCCGGCGAGGCGACCGTCGAGACCATGTTCGGGATCCTTTCGGCGCGCCAGGGCGACTATGTGATCATCCCTCGGGCCACGGTGCACCGGTGGGTACCGACCGGCGACGAGCCGTTGCGTGCGTACATCATCGAGGCCAACTCACACATCGTCCCGCCGAAGCGATACCTGTCGCGGTACGGCCAGTTCCTGGAGCATTCGCCGTACTGCGAACGCGACCTGCACGCACCGGCCGAACCGTTCACCGTCGAGCAGGAGGACGTCGAGGTCTACACCAAGCACCGTGGCCACGGGCCGTCCGGCCTGGTCGGCAGCATCGTCACCTATCCGACCCACCCGTTCGACGTGGTCGGCTGGGACGGCTGCCTGTACCCGTACACCTTCAACGTCGAGGACTTCGAGCCGATCACCGGCCGCATCCACCAGCCGCCGCCGGTGCACCAGGTCTTCGAGGGCTACAACTTCGTGATCTGCAACTTCGTGCCTCGCAAGGTCGACTACCACCCGCTGGCGATACCGGTGCCCTACTACCACTCGAATGTCGACTCCGACGAGGTGATGTTCTACTGCGGCGGCGACTACGAGGCGCGCAAGGGTTCGGGCGTCGGCCAGGGCTCGATCTCGCTGCACCCGGGCGGACACACCCACGGCCCGCAGCCGTCGGCCATCGAGCGGGCGCTCGGCAAGGACTACTTCGACGAGCTCGCCGTCATGGTCGACACCTTCCGGCCCCTCGAGCTGGGCGAGGGCGGGGTCGAATCGGACGACGGTACGTACGCCTGGACCTGGGCCGGTCGCGGGCCGACAAGCTGATCGCGGCGAGGGGGCTCGGTTCTAGGCCAACTTCGCACGCGAAACCGGCGCCGTGTTCCCTAGCCGGGGCCGTTTCTTGCCGGATTCGTGCGCGAAGTGGGCTTACTTGATCGTTAGGGCACCGGGTGGACGGTCGGCGTGCCTTCGAGGGCTACGCCTGCCGAGCGCATGTCGGCGAGTGCACGTTCGGTCGTCGTCCGGTCGACGCCGGCGGTCATGTCCAGCAGCACCCGGGTACGAAACCCCTCCCGCGCGGCATCCAGGGCGGTCGCCCGGACGCAGTGGTCGGTGGCGATCCCGACGATGTCGACCTGATCGACGTTGCGACCGCGCAACCAGTCGACGAGTGCGGACCCGTCCTGGGCTCTGCCTTCGAAGCCGGAGTACGCCGCGCCGTACTCGCCCTTGCTGAACACGGCGTCGAACGGTTGCGGGTCGAGGTTTGGGTGGAACGCCGCGCCGTCGGTCCCGGCGATGCAGTGCGGTGGCCAGCTGTGCACGAAGTCGGGATTGTCGGAGAAGTGGTCGCCTGGCTGGATGTGGTGGTCTCGCGTCGCCACCACGAACTCGTACTCCTGGGTGGCCTCCGGATCCAGTCCGGCCTCCTGCCACTCGTGCAAGACCTCCGCGATCTTGAAGGCGACATCGGCACCGCCTCCGACGGCGAGGCTGCCGCCCTCACAGAAGTCGTTCTGTACATCAACCACGATGAGCGCGCGGGCCATCGCGTCACGTCCCCTCGTAGATCGTCGGTATTGCTGGCTCACCTCGGGACAACTTAAGCGCAGTGGGCGGCAGTTCGGCGCGCGACTTCTCGTGCCGGGCGCGGGTTTCGTGCAACGATTCCGCTCCAACGACCTCTCCGTCACGGACGAGTGGCACGAGCAGCGGGCGGTCGTGGTCACCGCGCTGATCCGGATCCAAGGTCAGCACTTCGGCATCGGCAACGCCCTCGGGAGTCCTGCGGCGCAGCGCGAACTTCTTGCCGCCGATGCTCCGCTTGTCCTTGCTCTTCTTGCCCACGGGCACCAGACGGCCGTCGTCGCCGGCACGGGCGACGAGCTTGTAGACCATGCTCGCGGTCGGTGCACCCGACCCGGTGACAAGTTGAGTGCCTACCCCGTACGCGTCGACCGGGGCGGCGGCCAGGGCCGCGATCGCATGCTCGTCGAGATCGCTCGTGACCACGATCTTGGTATTGGTGGCGCCGAGCCGGTCCAGCTGAGCCCTTACCTCGTGCGCCTGAGCCAGCAGATCTCCGGAATCGAGGCGTACCGCCCCGAGCTCCGGCCCGGCCAGCTCGACGCCCATCGCCACCGCCTCGGCTACGTCGTAGGTATCGACGAGCAGGGTCGTCCCCTTGCCGAGCGAGTCGATCTGTGCGGTGAACGCGTCGCGCTCGGTGTCGTGCAGCAGCGTGAACGAATGGGCGCTCGTACCGCGAGTCGGTACGCCGTACGTCCGGCCGGCTTCGAGATTGCTGGTCGAGGAGAACCCCGCGATGTAGGCCGCCCGGGCGGCCGCGACCGCGGCCCACTCGTGGGTTCGGCGGGAGCCCATCTCGATGCACGGTCGATCGCGAGCCGCCACCGTCATCCGGGAAGCGGCGGCGGCGATGGCGGAATCGAAGTTCAGGACCGAGAGCGCCAGCGTCTCCAGGACGACCGTCTCGGCGAACGTTCCTTCCACCACGAGCAGTGGCGAGTACGGAAAGAAGCATTCACCCTCGGCGTATCCCCAGATGTCACCGGAGAACCGGTAGTCCGCGAGCCAGCGCAACGTCTGGTCGTCGACCACCTGGCGGCGTTCCAGGTCGGCGAGCACGTCGGCGTCGAAGCGGAACCGCCGCAGGTCGGCGAGCAGCCGGCCGGTGCCCGCGACCACGCCGTAGCGCCGGCCCTCCGGTAGCCGCCGGGTGAACAGCTCGAATACGCAGCGGCGATGGGCCGTCCCGTGCGCGAGCGCGGCCTGGAGCATGGTCAGCTCGTAGTGGTCGGTCAACAGCGCGGTGGTCGCCGGCACAGCCACGAGCTTATCCACACCGGCACTCCCGCGCCGAGCGTCGCAGGTGTCACCATAGGGGCATGGTCACCGCCCCTGTTGAACTCGAGCGGCCCGACGCAGATGAGGTAACCGCGCAGGAGACGCCGTGGGTAACCGTGGTGTGGAACGATCCTGTCAACCTGATGTCATACGTCACGTACGTTTTCCAGACCTACTTCGGTTACGCGAAGAAGAAGGCTGAGCGGTTGATGCTCGACGTGCACGAGAAGGGCAAGGCTGCGGTGTCCTCCGGCTCCCGTGAGGAGATGGAGCGAGACGTTGAAGCGATGCACTCCTACGGCTTGTGGGCGACTATGCAGAAGGCGGGGGAGTAGACACTGAGCACCGCGTTCCGGCGGGCCCGCGGGGGTGGCGTGTCCGCGTTGTTCCACGTGGTGGAGACCGAGCTGCTGGCATCGCTGGTGGGCCAGCTACTCGAACTCGTCCGCGACCATCCCACCGACTCCGAGCATCGCGACGACCCGCTGGCGGCCGTCCTCGGCGGGGTAGGTGTCGACGATCCCGGTCGGCCGTCCGACCCTGTGTTGCTGCGGCTGTTCCCCGATGCATACCGCGACGACGACGAGGCGGCCTCGGACTTCCGGCGCTTCACCGAGCGCGGCCTGCGGGAGAAGAAGGCCGCCTTCGCCGCCACCGTGCTGGCGTCACTGGCCACGGCCGATCAGGCCGGGGAGGCCTACCGCGATGAGCAGCAGCGCGAGAAGGTGAAGATCCACCTCGACAGCAACGAGGCCGAGGCCTGGTTACGCACCCTGACCGATCTACGGCTGGCCCTTGGGACCCGCCTCGGTGTCGAGGAAGGCGACGAGGACCACTGGGAGGCACTGGCGGACGACGATCCGCGCCGGCACGTGCACGACGTGTACCAGTGGCTTGGCTTCGTGCAGGAGACCCTCGTGCGCGCACTCGGTTCGTAGCCCGGCGGTGCCGACCGCCAGGCCACTAGGCCTGTCGGCGCCGTACCAGGCGCACGCGCATGGTGCGGCACCCGCAGGCCTGCTGAACGTGATCGACCGTAGACTTGGCTGTCGTGCTGGAAATCCGCCGCGACCTGGTCGAGGCCATTATCGCCCACGCCCGCCGTGACCATCCGGACGAGGCGTGCGGCATCGTGGCCGGCCCGCTCGGCTCGGACCGGCCGGAGCGCTTCGTCCCGATGGCCAACGCCGAGCGTTCGACGACGTTCTACCGCTTCGACTCGATGGAGCAACTGAAGGTGTGGCGCGAAATGGACGACCTGGACGAGGAACCAGTGGTTATCTATCACTCGCACACGTCGACCGAGGCCTACCCGTCCCGAACGGACATCGCCTACGCGTCTGAGCCCAATGCGCACTACGTGCTGGTGTCCACTCGCGAGGAACTCGACGAACCCGACGTGCGGTCTTACCGCATCGTCGACGGCGAGGTCAGCGAGGAAGAAGTGCGGATCGTGGCAGGTGCGGAATGATGGTGACCCGTCCCGTCGTTGGGCATGAGGCGAGTTCGGCCGTCCGAGGAGCGTAGAAACCAGTATGTCCATCGAGGTTCGCATCCCCACGATCTTGCGCCAGTACACCGGTGGCGCCAAGGCGGTCGAGGGCACGGGCGACACGCTCGCCGCGTTGATCGACGACCTGGAGTCTCGTCACCCCGGACTGCGTCAGCGTTTGGTCGACGACGGTGGCCTGCGTCGGTTCGTCAACGTGTACTTGAACGACGAGGACGTGCGCTTTCTCGACGGCCTGAAGACTCAGGTCTCCGACGGTGACTCCGTGACGGTGCTGCCGGCAGTGGCCGGGGGCTGAGGCCCATGCGGTTCGACTCGCTGCTGGACGCCGTCGGTGGCACTCCGCTGGTCGGGCTGCCTCGGCTGTCGCCGTCTCCGGACGTCCGGCTGTGGGCCAAGCTCGAGGACCGCAACCCGACCGGTTCGATCAAGGACCGCCCGGCGCTTCGGATGATCGAGATGGCCGAAGCGGACGGCGCGCTGACGCCCGGCTGCACGATCCTGGAGCCGACGTCGGGCAACACCGGTATCTCGCTGGCGATGGCCGCCAAGCTCAAGGGCTACCGGCTGGTGTGCGTGATGCCGGAGAACACCTCGGGTGAACGCCGCCAACTCCTGCGGATGTGGGGAGCGGAGATCATCTCCTCAAGTGCGGCCGGCGGGTCGAACGAAGCCGTCCGCGTCGCCAAGAGACTTGCGGCCGAGAATCCCGACTGGGTGATGCTCTACCAGTATGGGAACCCGGCGAACACCGAGGCGCATTACGCCACGACCGGCCCGGAACTGCTCGCCGACCTGCCGACCATCACCCATTTCGTGGCCGGCCTCGGGACCACCGGCACGCTCATGGGTGTCGGCCGCTACCTGCGCGAGAAGGTGCCAGGCGTGGCGATCGTCGCGGCCGAACCCCGGTACGGCGAGTTGGTGTACGGCCTGCGCAATCTCGACGAGGGCTTCGTGCCCGAGCTGTACGACGAATCGGTGCTGACCACGCGATTCTCGGTCGGACCCCGTGATGCCGTCCGCCGAACCCGTGAGCTGCTCGAGGCCGAAGGCATCTTCGCCGGCATCTCGACCGGCGCCGTGCTACACGCCGCCCTCGGCATCGCCCGCAAGTCGGTGGCCGCCGGCGAGCGCGCTGATATCGCGTTCGTCGTGGCCGATGCCGGCTGGAAATACCTGTCGACCGGCGCCTTCGAGGGCACACTGGACGATGCCGAGGAGCGGTTGGACGGCCAACTCTGGGCCTGACCGCGCCGACCTATGGTTCGGCTCCGGTGGGTCGCAACGGCCAGTGGTCGGGCAGCACGTTCATGAGCACCTCGCAGTCGCAATAGCCACCGCTGCTCTCGAACCATCGCAGCAGCCGAGCCGGGTTCGTATAGGACGAGCATTCGAGCCAGCGCCGCGTGAACCGAAGGCTGGTGTCGCAGCCGTGAGAGCCCACCATGCGGTCGACATAGCAGCGCAGGCATTCACCCTGCTCAGGGCTGTCGAGATTCGCCGTCGCGGCGGACCGGGCGGGCGTCACACTCCTGAGGTAAGCGGCGGCCTCGTCGGCGACCGTCGTGTCGAAGTCCATGAAGAACCTCCAATGAGTCGGACACAAGTTCGATAGAACCTGTCTACCGGCCGCCTCTGACAAGTTGCCCTGGCATCCCGCCCGGCACCGGGTTCTTCCAGCTCACGCGCGCCGGGGGGCCCGAGCCCGGTACGCCCGGACCTTGGCGATGCTGCCGCAGGAACGTCCGTCCGGGCCGCCGGCGGTCATCAGGCACCAGCGCTTGCTCCCGTTGCGGCTGTGGTCGTAGAAGACCCATCGGCAGTCGGGGCACGCTTTGAGCCGGCGCCACTCGCCTGAGGAGAGGGCCGCCAGGCAGGTCACGACGGTCTGTCCGCTGACCCCGGCCGCATGCCGGAAGCTCAGGTTTCCCGACATGATCTCCGGCCGCACGCCGAGCCGGTCGATCCACCGGTTGAGGACCTCATCGGATGTCGCAGATCGATCCACAACGCGACGGAGGTCGTCACGGAGTTGCCTCAGCTGCGAGCGCTCTGCCACCGGAACTTGCTCTCTCTCGGCGTAGGCGTCGAACCGGTCCTCGGGCACGCGGGTGTCGTTGGGAATCAGCCACGTGTTCAGCAGGGTTCGCACGCTCTCGAGACGCCCGGGCGCGACCTGGTCACCACCGCGTGTGTTAACCACTCAACTAGATTACCGGTTGCGCGGGGTCTAAAGGCCCGCTAACTTGCAAACATGTTGACTGGTTACATATCGGCCGACCGCAGCCATCCCGGCGCGTGGAACCGGCCGACGCAGGAGGTGGCGTCGTGAGGCGGACACTTGTCTGGAGGGCTACGCAATGGCCCGGCATGGAACACACTCATGTCGAGGCGAGTGACGAGGGCGTGACCGCTGACGGCGTCATCATCGCGATCGTCGACGAGCAGCCCGTTCGGCTCAGGTACCGGCTCGAGTGTGACCCTTCCTGGCGGCCGGTGTTCATCAGCGTGGAGCCATCCGACGGGCCGGAAATCTCGCTCCGGCGCTCGGGCCGGAGTTGGCACGACGGCGACGGCCGCGAACGCCTGGACCTAGCCGGGTGCCTCGACGTCGACATCGCCCTCACACCGCTGACGAACACCATCCCGATCCGCCGCCTGACTCTCGAAGTCGGCGAGTCGGAGGACATCGACGTCGTCTACCTCGACCCGGGCCCGAGCGTGGAGGTCAGGCCGCAACGCCAGCGGTATACGCGAACCAGCGACGGCTACCGGTACGCGTCCGGGTCCTTCCGGGCCGACCTGCTGGTGGACGCGGATGGCATCGTCGTCGACTACCCCGGCTTGTGGACACTGGTGTCGCGCTGAGGCGTGCGAGCATCCGAACGGCGCGCGGCATGCCGTAGGCTCGGGACGCCATGAGCGACGCGCCGATCGGGATCTTCGACAGTGGAGTGGGCGGGCTCACGGTGGTGCGCGCCGTGCTCGACCAGCTACCGCATGAAGCGATCCATTATGTGGGCGATACCGCCCGCGGTCCGTACGGGCCGCGGCCGATCGCACAGGTGCGCGCGTTCGCCCTCGACGTGATGGACTCCCTCGTCGCCGAGGGGGTGAAGATGCTGGTCATCGCATGCAACTCGGCAAGCAGCGCGGTCCTGCGGGATGCTCGGGAACGGTACGACGTGCCCGTCGTGGAGGTCATCCAGCCGGCCGTTCGGCGGGCCGTCGCCGCCACGCGCAACGGCCACGTCGGGGTCATCGGCACGCGCGCGACAATCGCCTCTCGGGCCTACGAGGATTCGTTCGCGGCGGCACCGCACCTGCGGATCACCACCCAGGCGTGCCCGGAGTTCGTCCGGTTCGTCGAGGAGGGCATTACGCACGGCCCCGAACTGGAGCGGGTTGCGCGCGGTTATCTCGAGCCCGTGCGCGACGCCGGCGTCGACACGTTGGTGCTCGGCTGCACCCACTACCCGATGCTGACGGGTGTGTTGTCGTACGTCATGGGCGACGGCGTGACGCTGGTCAGCAGCGCGGAGGAGACCGCGCAGGACGTCTACCGGGTGCTGGCCGAACGTGGACTGATGCGCGACGACCGCCT